>NZ_MCUF01000020.1:0-155 GCF_002873615.1 Shewanella sp. 10N.286.51.B7 | reverse complement strand
GAATAACTTGTGGATATCTTTTGTATATTGAAACAAGTCAGCGAGCGCTAACCTGTTGTTCTTACTTATTATAGAATTTAATTGAATTTGTCTTTTTTTAACCTTTTAGAACACTTTATCTGATCGCTACAATAATCAGCGATCAATTGTTTTGT
>NZ_MCUF01000019.1:0-44611 GCF_002873615.1 Shewanella sp. 10N.286.51.B7 | reverse complement strand
GGTCTGCCAAACATCAAATTTAGCAACACAAACACTCAAGTAGCTGGCTTGCCAAACATTAAATTTGCAGAAACTAATATACATGTAGCAGGTTTACCAAACATTAAATTCAGCAACACAAGCATTGCTTAAGGAAATCATTATGTTTAATTCATTAAAGAAAGCCCTTGGTATTGCTCAACCACAACGTAAAAAGGTAAAGCTACCTGAAGGTTTAGAACATTTAGAAGTCATTAAAGCTAAAGCTTGGTGGAGTTAAATTTGTGTAATTTAACAATCAACTATAGCCAATAAAAAAGGGAGCAAATGCTCCCTTTTTTATTGGTGTTATCAATTCAGAAATGATTGGTCTGCTCACTCTCAATAGAGAGCTTTCTAAGCAATAAGTATTTGTGACTATTAAATAACGGATACGCTAATGGCCCCATTAACAATCCCGCCAATGACCACCTTTTAACAGCCATGCCGTTACTAAAAGCCTGGTTACCTAGGTAATAGCCTGATGCACACGATAATAAGATAAGTAGAAATATCACTGAAACCTCTATAATTCATTCAGTTAACATCATTCCTTAATGTATGGGTAAATTAATATGTATTGTCATCACCCTCAACGTTCAGATTATAACCAAACCTAAGCGTATTTACTAATAGCCTTTAAATGCAATAATCAATAAAATACACAAACGGGCTATTTTCTAGGCAAATAACTGCCACTTTCGCATGAAAAAGCGGCACAATGTTGCCACTTTGTAAAATTATCAATAGCAAAAAGTATTAATTAAGGCTAATAAAAATTAGTCCCCTCTTCCGCCATTTGAATTAATTTGTCACATGGTGTGAAACGTTCACCATGTTGTTGTTCATATTGACGTAACTTTGACACTAGTGTCGCGATGCCCATTGAGTCCATATAACGGAATGGACCACCTAAAAATGGTGGAAAACCGATACCAAAAATAGCGCCAATATCACCGTCGCGAGGGTTTGCAATTATTCCTTCATCTAAACAGCGCACCGCTTCGTTCAACATGAGTACAACGCAGCGCATCGCAATGTCACTTGCTGAGCCTGTTGTTTGATTGCTGACACCCAGTACTTGGTAGACAGTCTCGTCCACTAATTTAGCTTTAGACTTTTTATTGCCATATTGATAGAAACCTTTGCCATTTTTACGTCCCTTACGGTCATCAGCAAGTAACTTATCAAACGCATCTGGCGCTCTAAAACGTTCACCTAATTCTTGCGTTAAGATTGGCGCGATCTTAGCGCCTACATCTATCCCAACTTCATCAAGTAGTGTTATAGGTCCGACAGGGAAACCGAATTTAACCAAGGCTTTATCAAGGCTTTCTACTTTCTCGCCAGATAATAAAACTTGAGCGGCTTCATTCATGTAAGGAGCAAGAATACGGTTAACATAAAAACCTGCGCCATCTTGAACAACAATAGGCGTCTTGCCTTGCTTACGCGCAAAAGCAACTGTGGTAGCAATGGTTTCAGGTGATGTAGTTTTATGTGCAATAACTTCAACTAACGGCATTTTTTCTACAGGAGAAAAATAATGTAAACCGATGACATTTTCAGGTCTTTGCGCCGCTTCTGCAATTTGACCAATAGGTAAAGATGAAGTGTTAGATGCAAAAATTGTGTTTTCATGACATTCGCGCTCTACATCTTTCACCATCTGATGCTTGAGTGCTAAATCTTCAAATACCGCTTCAACGACGATATCCGCATCTTTAACGCCTTTATATTCTGTTGTCGTCGTCATTAACGCCATTAAATTATCTCTAACAGCGGGTGTCATATGACGTCGCTTGACCCCTTTCGCCAATAATTTATAGGCATAAGCTAATGCGTTGCTTAAGCCTTTGTCATTGATGTCTTTCACACGAGCAGGAATTTTAGCTTTAGTGGTTGTAACCGAGGCGATACCGCCTCCCATCAAGCCACCACCAATCACGAGTGCTTTATTCACTTTGCGCGGCTCAGCACCTTCTGCTCCAGTTTCTTTTTTCATTTCAGTCGTTGCAAAAAAGATACTGCGAAGTGATTCAGATTCAGGAGACATGACGAGTTCTGCAAAATGGCTTGCTTCAACCTCAAGCCCTTTAATCATGCCTTTATTCATCCCTTGCTTAACACAGTCGATGATTTTAGCTGGTGCAGGATAATTACCCAGTGTTTTCTTTTGTACTTGTTTTGCGGCTTGATCGAAGATGATATCGCGAGTGGTACTTGTGGATTCAAGCACCTTATTTAGTGCGCTCTTCTTGGCAACTTTAGCCGCAGATTTTCCTTTCTTGGCCATCGCAATGGCGGTGTCCAACAAAATTGACTCAGGAACAACATCATCAACAAGCGCCATTTTAAGTGCTTGCTTAGGGCGGATTTGCTTACCCGTTAGCATCATATCAAGTGCAGTTGTGATGCCTACTTTTCTTGGCAAACGTTGCGTACCGCCACCACCTGGCAATAAACCAAGCTGAACTTCAGGTACGCCCATGATGGTTTTCTTATCATCAGTACACACGCGTAAATGACACGCTAAAGCTAACTCTAAACCGCCACCTAAACAGGCACCATTAATTGCAGCAACAACAGGTATTGATAGTTTCTCAAGTTCATTGAAAACGACATGGCCTTGTTGTGATAATTCTTTCGCAGCTGACACACTGGTACATGCGTCAAGCATACTAATATCAGCACCTGCGACAAAAGAATCTGATTTCCCTGAAATAACCACTAAGCCTTTTACACTCGCGTCGTGTTTAATTTCAGCTAAAATTTCGCTTATTTCAGGGCCAAACTCTGCTTTTAAGGTGTTCATGGTTTCACCAGGAACATCCATAGTCAAAATAGCAATACCGTCTTCGCGGCGAGATAAATTAAATGTCTTTTCCATCAGAATTACTCCACTTCAACAATCATTGCTGCGCCAAGACCACCAGCAGCACAAGCTGTTGCTAGACCAGTACCACCACCACGTCGTTTTAATTCACGACACACTTGAGTGATTAAACGTGTACCAGTAGCTGCAAATGGATGTCCATAAGCCAACGAGCCACCTAAAACGTTAAATTTACTCATATCGATTTCACCGATTGCGCGGTTTCTACCAAGCTTTTCTTCGGCAAACTTTTTAGAACCAAACATTTGCATATTCGCTAGTGTTTGCGCAGCAAACGCTTCATGCATTTCAATAAGGGTTAGATCTTCAAGCTCCATTCCTGCACGTTTTAATGCAAGCGGCGTAGCGTATGACGGACCCATTAACATGTCTTGCCAAACATCAATGGCAGTAAATGCATAACTCTTAATATAACCAATAGGCTGATAACCTAACGCTTTAGCTCTGCCTTCACTCATTAGAATAATGGCTGAAGCACCATCAGTTAATGGCGTACTATTAGCTGCAGTAACAGAACCATGTTTACGGTCAAAAGCAGGACGTAATTTTGCGTAAGACTCAAGCACTGAGTTTTCGCGGATATTATTATCACGGTCAATGAATTGCTTATAAGGAGGTACGTGAGCGGTCATGACTTCGTCACGTAAGTTACCTGTGTTCCAGGTTTCTGTAGCCAATGTGTGCGAGCGATGCGCCAATGCATCTTGATCAGCACGGCTAATGCCATAGGTCTTTGCCATTTGCTCAGCTGTTTGCCCCATAGAAAGGCCAGTTGAGTACTCAGCTACCGCTGGCGGTACAGGCATTAAATCTTTAAGACCTAAGCGACGAGCAATCGCGAATTTTTGCTTGAAGCTACGCGCTTTATTTAAATCAACCAGAGCATGTGCTAATTTTTTTGAAACGCCAATTGGCAATACAGAAGAAGAGTCAGCACCACCTGCGATACCTATTTCAACATTGCCTGTCATGATAGATTCAGCCACATTTACTGCAGACTGAAAACTTGTAGCACAAGCTCGGGTCACACTGTAAGCATCGGTTGAAACATCCATGCCTGTGCCCAACACAATTTCACGGGCGATATTCGGCGCGGCTGGCATTTGCACCACTTGACCATACACAAGCTGCTCAATAGTTTTAGGGTCTAACTCTGAACGCGATAGCAATTCATTAACCACCATTTTGCCCATATCTAATGCTGATACGCCATGAAATGCGGTAGCTTGTTTTGCGAATGGGGTACGTAAGCCCGCCACGATTGCAATGCGCTCTCCGCGGGCGTTGGTTACTTGTTGTCTATCACTCATTGTTCACCCTCTTGTAATTGTTTAGCCTTTAACTGGCTTATCAGTGAATATCGATTAATGTCAGACAGATCTGGTCTGACCATAAAAGTGTGATCTGATTCTAACTTTTAATTGCGAAGTTTTAAACATCTGTATGAAAATAAGCTCAAATTAAAGACATACCTTGCCTGAATACACAATTTATAGTAATAAAATCATCTAATTAAAATTTAGAGCTTTAGCTTTAATTTGTCATTTTTTGTATATATTCACTCATTATTTGCGAACTTAACTCAGTTCACCTTTACTAATGAATAAATAAAAATGAAAATCTGTTAATCATACTAGCCAAAGGCTAATGAAATTCATTAACATGGGTTTAATTAGAACAAAATTCAGCAAATAATTGAGTATCATCATGCCTTTGAGTCGATTTCATTCCTTACGCGCTTATTTAGATAATGTTATTTTGGGACAACCTGTATTAACAGAGAACTTACTTATCGCATTAATTGCCGATGGGCATTTACTGGTTGAAGGCCCTCCAGGTCTTGCAAAAACACGCGCTGTAAAGGCCTTGTGTGATGGGGTTGAAGGTGACTTCCACCGTATTCAATTTACTCCCGATTTATTACCTGCCGATTTAACCGGTACAGATATTTATCGTGCGCAAACAGCCACATTTGAATTTGAAGCAGGACCAATATTTCATAACCTTATTTTGGCGGATGAAATCAACCGTGCCCCTGCAAAGGTGCAATCAGCACTACTTGAGGCAATGGCTGAAGGTCAAGTAACCGTAGGTAAAAAAAGCTACCCACTTCCAGATTTATTTTTAGTCATGGCGACTCAAAACCCACTAGAGAATGAAGGTACCTACCCGCTACCAGAAGCTCAACTTGACCGCTTTTTAATGCATTTAAATCTCGATTATCCAAGTGCTGATACAGAGCGTAAAATTTTGCGTCAATCGCGAAACGAAGCCGTCACTAAACAGTTACCTACCATTGAACCTGTGGCTCAATCTGATGTGTTTGCTGCCCGCGAACAAGCTATGGGATTGTACTTAGCTGAGCCACTCGAAAGTTATATTGTCGAAATTATCATGGCAACTCGTCAACCTGAACGCTATAGCCCTGAGTTGGCTAAATGGCTTGAATACGGTGTCAGCCCTCGTGCATCTATTTCACTCGAGCGCTGTGCCCGCGCAAGAGCTTGGTTACAAGAGCGAGATTTTGTCTCGCCAGAAGATATTCAAGCAGTAGCGCCCAACGTACTGAGACACAGATTATTACTCAGTTATCAAGCACAGGCTGAAGGCATTAATGCAGACCATGTTATCAACCATATTTTAAGCCAAGTTGCAGTACCTTAAATGGGCGAGCTCGCATTTAAGTACCGTTAATTTTAACGCTTTTAAATTGGAACAATAGCACTATGCCAGTTGAACAAACGCTTGAAAATTCATTGCCATTATTCAGTAATGGCGTGAATTTAACTGAGCAAGAACTCATTAGCTGCCAAAGCACCGCTCGCGCGATGCCGGATAAACGCAGCAGAGCAAAAGCCAGCCAAGCAGGTCATCGCAGTAGCCTGATTAAAGGCCGTGGGATGGAATTTGCCGAAGTACGTCATTATCAAAATGGTGATGATGTCAGAACCATTGACTGGCGAGTCACCGCTCGAACTGGCAAAGCGCACACTAAGCTGTTTGTTGAAGAACGTGAACGCCCCATTATTTTGTTTGTCGACTTTAGCCATAGCTTATTTTTTGGTTCGCGCTTGTTATTGCAATCAGTACAAGTTGCCCACCTTGCTGCAACACTCGGCTGGAATGCGATAAACCATGGCGATCGCCTTGGCGCTTTTATCGCAAGTGAAACTGAACACCTTGAATTAAAACCAAGAAGCCGCCGCCAAGGAATACTGCAACTTACTTCTGCATTAATTAAAGTACATGAAAATCAGTTAAATCATTTTGATGAACTGCCCCAAGACCCACAGCATATTCTTCGTGCCTGTCAACGCCTGCAAAGAATCGCAAAACCAGGCTCCTTAGTATGGATTATTACCGATGGGCAGCACTTTACTCAGGAATGCTTAGCGGCATTAACAGAACTTAAACGTCACTGTGATGTAGGTGCATTTATTATTAGCGATCCACTGAGACAAGGAACACTCACCTTGCCTAAACGTTTTAGTTTACCAGTGAGGGATGGCAAGCAGCAGTTAACACTTACCCGAGACAGCTATGATGCATGGCTGAGTCAACAACTGGCTAGCCAGCAACAATTTATCGCACTAATGAAAATGATTAAGGTGCCGACTCGATTTATCGATGCCGGAAAAAGTCTTAGTGACCAATTGGAAGTATTACGTTAAATGAATACTGCTCAAATAAACCCTGCACTAATGCAACTGGAAGATATCGTACTACCAGAAAAAATTAGCCAGTTCCCTATTGCACCAGGATTTTGGATACTCGCACTATTCATTATCGCGATCATCATTTTTGCTGTGGTTAAAATAAAGCAGCATCGCCGCTATCATCTCCCGAGAAAAGCAGCATTAGCGGATTTTGAACAACTAGAACCTGCTAATAACCAATATGCAAGTGACATTAATACGCTATTAAAAAGAACCGCGATGAGTTACTTCCCTCGTGAGGATTTTGCTAAGTTAGACGGCGAGCGTTGGTATCAATGGCTAGGGTTACGCTTATCCGAACAAGATGCAATAAACATGGGGCAACTCCTGAAAAAGCGATACCAGAAAGACGGCCTGACTTTAACCGAGTCGACACAGTTACACACTTATACTGAACAATGGTTAAATAAACGTAGTCGCTTTATCGCGCTATCTGATGTGGCTGAAAATATCACTCCGACAAGTCATCAATCGGAGGCATCATGTTCTCAATAGCTTGGCCATGGCTGCTTTTATTATTGCCACTGCCCTTTTTACTCAAACAAAAACATCTTGTTAAAAATAGTGGCGGCCAACTGCAACTCCCAGGTATTGGCAGCGCTGAACAACAATTAACAGTCCATCAAGATAAATCAAGCCGCAAAGCTTACTGGTTTATGTGGTTATGCCTATTGTGTGCCTTAGTTCGACCACAATGGTTAGGCGAGCCTATCGAACTGCCTTCAGAAGGCCGAGATGTCATGTTAGCGGTTGATTTATCAGGTAGTATGCAAATAGAAGACATGGTGGTAAATGGCAAAACAGTCGATCGTTTAACCCTCATCAAACACGTCATCGGTGATTTTATTGAAAGACGAAACGGCGATAGGCTCGGCCTGATTTTATTTGCCGATCACGCTTATCTTCAAGCGCCACTCACCCAAGACAGACGCTCAGTTGCCAAGTTTCTTGCCGACAGTGAAATTGGCCTAGTAGGTAAACAAACGGCCATTGGTGAGTCGATAGCACTTGCTGTAAGACGTTTTGATATGGTCAATGACAGCAATCGAGTATTAATCTTATTAACCGATGGGTCTAATAACGCAGGGAACATTGAACCTGAAGTTGCGGCAAGAATTGCAGCTAAACGAAATGTCACCATTTATACCGTGGGTGTTGGCGCAGAAGTACTTGAACGCCGCAGTATTTTCGGTACCGAACGGGTAAATCCATCGCTTGATTTAGATGAAGAACAACTACAACAACTCGCAGATATGACAAACGGTCATTATTTTAGAGCAAGAAATAGTGAAGAGTTGGCACAAATTTACCAAAAGATTGATGAGTTAGAACCAGTGAGTCGTGATCAATTGACCTATCGTCCCAAAAGTGAACTGTTTTACTGGCCATTATTGTTAGCCTTATTGATGAGTGTGTTTATCAGTTTACGCGGCCAATTAGCTTCTTCATCACCTTTAAACGCTAAAACAACATCTGGAGGGCGATAATGAGTTTACATTTTATTCGTCCAGAATGGCTGCTTGCCTTAATCCCTTTAATCGCAATTACGTTGTTTTTATGGCGCAGCCAACAGCGTAATTCGGCTTGGCAAAGTTATATTGCACCGCATTTGGCAAACACATTAATCAGTGAAACCAACCAAGTGAAAAAGCAACCTAAGTGGTTACTTATGATATGTTGGTTTATCGCTGTAATCGCGATATCGGGTCCAGCAGTCAATAAACAGAGTTTGCCTGTTTACAGCAACGAGCAAGGTCGAGTGCTGGTCATGGACATGTCCTTGTCTATGTATGCAACCGATCAAAAGCCTAATCGCTTATCCCAAGCAAAATTTAGGGCCACTGATTTTTTAACGAACTTAACTGAAGGTGAAACAGGTTTAATCGCCTTTGCTGGCGATGCCTTTACAATTAGTCCTCTTACCCGAGATAAATCAACACTACTCAACTTATTACCAACACTGACGCCTGATATCATGCCTGTTAGAGGGTCTGATTTATCTGCTGCACTTGAACTCGCTCAGCAATTACTGTCCCAAGGCGGGCATATTACCGGTGATATTATCGTCATGACAGACGGGGGAAACCCACAACAATATGTTGATGCAGCTAATGTGCTTGATGGCAGTCGTTACCGTGTATCTGTGATGGCATTTGGCACACAACAAGGCGCAGCAATACAGTTACCTGATGGTCAATTAATGCGTGATAATCGCGGTGAGATAGTCATAGATAAAACCGATTTTAAACGACTTGAAAACTTAGTTATCCCTACTGGTGGATTAATGATCCCTGCCACTGCAGATGGCAGTTCATTAAGCCGATTAGAGCGCTGGCTTGCTAATGATGGCGATGCTAAAGCCACTGAGCTTGAAGGTGAAAGCTGGCAAGATTTAGGTCCATACATCGCCATGCTCTTGATTATTCCTGTGTTACTCAGCTTTAGATTTACTCTAGTACCAGTATTTACTGCCCTAACCTTAGGTTTATTGTTTCAACCAAGTCCTGTTATGGCCAACACTTGGGATGATTTATGGCAAACTCAAGACCAACAAGCAAGCGACACCTTTAACCAAGCACAATCTGCTGAAGATTATGCCAGCGCCGCCGAGCAATTTAACCAGCCGTTATGGCAAGCCAGTGCCCAGTACAAAGCGGGTGACTATGAAAATGCACTCGCAGGGTTTGAACAAGATAACTCTGCACAAGGTTTATATAATCAGGCCAATAGCTTAATGCAATTGAATAAATTGGATGATGCTATCGCACGTTATCAAGACGCTTTAAAACAGCAAGCTGACTTCCCTCAAGCACAAAAAAACCTCGAACTTGCTGAAAATATGAAACAACAGCAACAAGAACAACAATCTGGTGAAGGTTCGGATCAATCTGATCAAAGCGACTCAGACAATAGTGAGTCTGAACAGAATGAAAATAATCCCAGTGAGAATGGCGAAGGCCAATCCCAGCAACAAAACTCCGACCAGAATGCTGAACAAAATGCCGAACAAAACCAATCTGAGCAACAAGATTCAGAACAACAAAACAGCCAGAAAAATAGTGCTGAACAAGACAAACAGCAAAATGAGCAAGAACGTAACGAAGAACGAAACGAAGAAAGTAGCGAAGAAAATCAATCTCAATCAGACACTTCACAAAGTGATAATGCTGAAAGTGAGAATGAACAAACAGAAAATGAAGCTCAAATGCAGGCGGATGCTCAACAAAATAACCAAGCAGAACCAACACCTGAACAATTAGAGCAACAAGCACAAGCACAGACGTCAGCGGAGCAAGCTGAAGCTGAAAAATCTGGCAAACAGCCAGAATCTTCTCAGCCCATTGCATCATCACAGCTGACTGAAGAACCTTTACCAGCAGATTTAGAACGCGCACTTCGGGCTGTGAGTGAAGATCCGCAAGTGCTTATTAGAAACAAAATGCAACTTGAATATCAAAAGCGTCGCCAAAGCGGCCAACTGCCTAAGGACAAACAACAGTGGTAAATAGAATCGTTATCGGCCTTCTTGCAATTCTTTTTACAGGGCAAGTTTACGCAGTCACTCAAATTCAAGCGACTGTTGACAGAAACCCTGTGATGCAAGGTGAATACTTTGTCTTAAATGTCACCGCAAACGCAGATTTAAATGCGGGTTCTTTAGATACATCTATCTTATTAAAGGATTTCATCGTCGGACGAACCAGTGTCGGCAGAAGTACGCAAATCGTTAACTTTGATTCATCTAAAGAGACTCGTTGGCAAGTGCTGCTATCGGCTAAAAACGCCGGTACAGTGGCAATCCCCGCATTTACCATGGAAGGGGTTAAATCCAATCCTATAAACCTCACCGTCGCTAAAGCGGGCAGCCAACCGCAACAAATGCGCAATTTATTTGTTGAGGGTCAGCTCAGCACCAATGAAGCGTATGTAGGCCAGCTAATTACCTACAAGGTTAAACTGTTTTTAGCAGCCGAGTTACAGCGTGGCGTTATCAGTTCGCCAGAAATAGCTGGAACCGAAATTAAACAAATAGGCGATGACACAGATGCAGTTGAAGTTGTTGATGGTCGCCGCTTTAGAGTGATTGAAAGAACCTATTCAATTATTGCCGACACCCCTGGCACGTTAGCCATTAAAGGCGCAGGATTTTCAGGTGATATCTTAGTCGAAGCGCCAAGACGCGGCGGTATGTTCGGCTTTAATGAAAGCAGACCGATGCAAGCTAAAGCAGAAGACACTCAAATTACCATCAAGCCTATTCCAGATGTATATCAAGGTGATTGGTTGGTGAGTGATTTATTAATTGCGAAAGAGATATGGCCTGATGAGCAAGGTAATGAATTTGAAATAGGAACGCCCATTACCCGAACGATTAATGTCGTGGCATCAAATGCAGATAGTAACAGTTTACCTGACATCAAATTAACCATGCCTGACGGGCTTAAATCTTACCCAGAAAAACCAGTAAGACAAACTGTGGTACGTGAAAATCAAGTCATCGCTCAATACAGTTTAACCAGCGCGATTGTACCAACAAAACCTGGTACTTTTACTTTGCCTGAAATTATCATTCCTTGGTGGAACCCACATTTGCGACAGCAGCAATTCGCCACCATACCAGCAAGAATCGTCACCATTACCGGCACAGTGGCGGCTGAGCCTGCTCAAATAATAGAGCAAACTGAAACAAGCAATAACAGTTCAGGTATTTGGCCGTGGCTAACGCTATTATTTGCGACGTTATGGCTTATCACTTTAGCCTTGTGGTTTAATGCTCGTCGTCAACAACACACCACTAAACTTGTTGCAACTACGCCATCAAAAGTGCCGTTGGCACTAGCTGCTAATATGAATGATATTGCTCAAGCTTGTGATAAAAATGATGTCACCTTAGTGATTTCATTACTGCAACACTACTATAGTGCTCAGTTTGCCAAATCGATGACATTGTCTGATATAGCGCAATTATCTACGCTGCTTTCAAAAGCGATTCATCAGTTACAACAAGCTAAATACAGTGAGTCAACGTCAAGTATTGATAAAGGTTTACTACTAAAAGCAATTGAACAAACCCAGATAAATCAACAGCAAACGCCTCCATCAGCGCTAAGTTCACTGAATCCATAAGCATATTTATACTTGCTATTCACAGCTAACCTTTTAAGCTATCGAACATAATATTTAACAATAAGTCATAAAATGTTCGATAGCTTGCGAAATAAAAAGTCCGAACCCACGGTCTTATCTGACATGCTAACTAAACAGCGACGATACGACAGCCTCGTCAGGGCACTTCACACTGATATCTTCCGATACGCCTACTGGTTAATCGGCGATAAGCATATTGCTGAAGACGTCACTCAAGAAACCTTTCTTCGTGCTTGGCGCGCTTTAGATTCGTTAAAAGATGATAAAGCAGCAAAAGCATGGCTAATTACCATATTACGCCGTGAGAATGCACGCAGGTTTGAGCGTAAACAGTTTGACTACAGTGATGTTGAGCAAGAATTGCTTGAAGATGAAAAATCATCGACCAATGAAGAACAAACTGAGCAATATTGGCTACGTAAGCAAATTGGACAACTTGAAGTCGAATATCGTGAACCACTATTACTGCAACTGATTGGCGGTTTTAGCGGTGAAGAAATTGCTGATTTATTAGAGTTAAATAGAAACACCGTCATGACGCGTTTATTTCGCGCCCGTAATCAATTAAAAGACGCTTTAGAGTCTCCTGAAGTTAGAGGTCAATCAAATGGATGATCTAAAATTTCGTCGCCATGCATATGGTGACCCAAACAGCCAAGATGAAGAATTTCTTGCACAAATTTCAGCGTCTGAATCCGATGCAAAACTCGTTAACGAGCTAAAAGCATTAGACAGTAAACTGACCAATGCACTGAATATTGATGTGCCTGATGACTTAGCTGACAAACTGATTTTACGTCAGCAACTCAGCAAGCATCAGCAGCAAAAAAAGCACACTCGCTACTTAATGGCGATGGCCGCGTCAGTTGCATTAGTGATTGGATTAAGCGTCAGTATGCTTCGTTTTACGCCAGTTGATTTAGCAGAACATGCTCTGGCACATGTTTATCATGAGCCAAAGGCAATGAATGTCGATCAAAATGTTGGCTTTGAAGATGTAAACTTTAAACTGGCTGGTATTGGTGGATTAGAGAACGCCAAGTTCATCCAACAACCAGGTAAAGTGTTTTACACTTCTTACTGTGATTTCCAAGGTGTAAAGAGTTTGCACCTTGTGATGGAAGGTGAGCAAGGGAAAGTTACCCTCTTTATCATCCCCACCGAAAACAGAATGGTCACTGAAGAATCGTTTGCAGATCAGAATTATCATGGTTTAGGTTTTCAAACAGCCGACACCTTCATGTTACTGGTAGGTGAACAAGATGCTGACCTGCAATACGTAAAAAACGAGATTGAGCAAACTTTTATTTAAATTCAAACATTTAGCAAACAAAGCGTTCACAGACCAGCTAGTGAAATTTCATTGACTGGTCAATAACTCTTCATACTTCCGGTCAAAATTGTGCACTGTGTCAAACATCTGTTAGCATATGCCGCACAATAATGAGAACAATACGGAAGTAGCATGGCAATTGAAGCTCCAATTCTAATTACATTCATTGGTTATCTCGCCCTTATGATAGGCATAGGCTATTGGGCCTATCGCAAAACAGACACAGTAGACGATTACATCCTAGGCGGCCGCAAAATGGGCCCAGCCGTAACAGCACTGAGTGTCGGTGCGTCAGATATGTCAGGTTGGCTATTACTCGGTTTACCTGGCGCGGTTTATTTAGGTGGTTTAGGTGAAGCTTGGATTGGCTTCGGTTTGGTTTTTGGCGCATGGCTTAACTGGTTATTCGTTGCCAGACGTCTTCGTATCTACACCCAAGCGGCAGATAATGCCCTTACCCTACCCGACTTTTTTGAAAAGCGCTTTGAAGACAAGCAAGGCTTTTTAAAGTTAGTTTCTGCTATTACTATCCTAGTGTTTTTCACTTTCTACACTTCATCAGGCATGGTTGGCGGTGCAATCTTATTTGAACAAATCTTTGGTCTCGATTACACCATCGCATTATTGATTGGTTCAGTCATCATTGTCGCTTATACCTTTGTTGGTGGCTTTTTTGCTGTGAGCTGGACAGATTTCTTCCAAGGTTGTCTGATGTTGCTTGCACTGTTAATTGTACCAATAACCATTTTCAGCAAACCTGATACGCAAGTGGCTTTAGAAACACTTGACCCGAAAATGCTGTCTTTCTTACACAGTAATATGACTACGATTGGTCTTGTGTCACTACTGGCTTGGGGTTTAGGTTACTTCGGCCAACCACATATTCTTTCTCGCTTTATGGCAATTGGCAGCCCAGATGACATCCCGCTATCACGCCGCATTGCAATGAGCTGGATGCTTGTTGCATTAATCGGCGCATTAGCAACGGGGATAGCCGGTACGATTTATTTTGCTGATGCACCATTAGCTAATTCTGAAACCGTTTTCATTCACTTAGCCCAAGTTGCTTTTAATCCTTGGATTGGCGGTATCTTAATCGCGGCAATTTTATCAGCGATTATGAGCACTATCGATTCACAGCTCCTTGTTTGCTCAAGTGTCATCACTGAAGATTTTTACCGTAAATGGTTACGTCCTGACGCGAAAGACAAAGAGTTAATGCTAGTGGGCCGCTTTGGTGTGTTGGCCATTGCTGTTATCGCAATTGTGATTGCACTTGACCCTGACAGTAAAGTTCTTGAGCTGGTGAGCTATGCATGGGCAGGATTTGGCGCAGCATTTGGACCTGTAGTGTTAATGTCACTATTTTGGCAAGGCTATAGTCGTAATGGTGCTATCGCCACTATTCTTGTTGGTGCGATAACGGTTGTCGTGTGGAAGCAGCTTTCTGGCGGTATCTTCGACTTATACGAAATCTTACCAGGTTTCCTATTCGCCACGGTTGTCGGTGTTGTAGTCAGTAAAATCTCACCACCAGCTGAGTCAATTAAGACGCAATTCGCTAACTTTAAAGCTTCGCTTTAATCTCCAAAAGGTTCGATTACTGGTGTAAAACTGGTAATCGAACCTCTCAGCGTACACTTGTACGCTTTTTTACAAAATAATCTTGTTACCCACTTGTTACCTGTTATTTCGTTATAATATTTCAGCCTCCAGAACCAAATTCACAACTGCCCTACAGCACAGCGTTTATAGAGTATTTACTCAGTTTGACCTAAATACGTCAAAAACAAAAATTAACTTAACAGTAACAATAACTAGCAACTGGTCGGAGTTGTAGAGGTAACAACTGTTACCTAATATGCCCGCAATTACTAAGTTGGTGTTGATTGGGGAGCCCTATGCTAAGCATGGCGCGAATTAATAAACTGACGTACAACGATGAGAGCAAAATGATGACTAAATTCAACAAGACACTTCTTGCAGTAGCGGTAACGCTAGCAAGCACACAATCAATGGCAGCTGGTTTTCAGTTAAACAGCCAATCTGCAACTGGTATTGGCCGTGCGATGGCGGGTGATGCAATCATCGCTGATAACGCGTCAGTATTATCACGTAACCCTGCAGCTATGGCATTGTTTGATGAAAAAACACTTTCGATTGGTGCATCTTATGCTGATGTGAACGTTGAAGTTAGTGATGTCCAATATGGCAATAACCATATCGGAAGTATAGACAATGCAGCTGAAGCTAAGTTAATTCCTAACTTCTACTACATTAGCCCTATCAATGATAAATGGGCTTACGGTGTTGCTGCCTTCTCAAATTACGGCACAGGTACTGATCTTTCATCACTAAATAGCGGTCACGACTTCAATACCCCAATCGATTTATTGGGTAATACTGAAGTAACCACAATTAACTTCAACGCTAGCGTGTCATACCGTATTAACGATTCATTAAGTTTAGGTTTAGGTCTTGATGCTGTATATGGTTCAGGAACATTAACACGTAACGGTAATATAGATATCGGTCTTGGTGACATGCCGCTAAATCTAGTTGACGTTGATGCTGACGGCTGGGCTGTTGGTGGTATAGTCGGTTTAGCTTATGAGTTTAACGAAAATAACAGAATTGGTTTGAGTTACCGTTATAGCCCACAAATGGAAGCTAGTGGCGACATCATGTATAACCCTTCTGTTTTGTTCCCACAAAACTTTGACAGCATTGAAATTCCAATTGCCGATATCGCACAGCTTGCTGGTTTCCATCAATTAACGGAAAAGTTTGCTGTTCATTATACCGCACAGTGGACTCAGTGGAGTTCATTTGACAACATCAGTGTTGTAGATGGTGATCTTGGCACTGCTAATGATGTTATCAAGCATTATAACTGGAAAGACTCTTGGTTCTTAAGCCTTGGTGCAACATACGATATCAATGAAACTTGGACAGTTCGTGCTGGTATAGCAAGTGATCAAGGCGTAGTTGGCGAAGTATCATCATTGTCAATTCCTGACTCAGACCGCATGTGGTATTCAGCAGGTTTCACTTATAACTTGAGTAATAAATCAAGCATTGATTTCGGTTACACTCTAGTTGCTGGTGAAAAGGTGCATGTTTTAGAAGATAGCGCACTAGTCGGTCAAGTGAGTGCTTATACAGAATCAGGCGCAAACTACTTCTCACTGCAATACAACCACACTTTCTAAATTAATCTATTTAAACGTTTAATTTACTAGTTAAAAGCCGCCTATTTTATTAGGCGGCTTTTTTGTGTCTAAATTCTCTCCAACGATTAATAACACAATCCCTATTAACACAATCCCTATTAACACAACATCCATTAGATTTTCCTCATAAATAGATTGCACAAGACAATAAAGTCTATTAGAATTTTCTTATGGATTATTTCTCTATTGTTGGATAAGTTTATGTGGCGCACACGTTCGATGTTAATTACGGTTTTATCAATTTCGCAAATCAGCATTTTTGCCCCATTGGCAATTGCGGCGCCCGAAACCATCCATATCCAACCGCAAAGTCATATTCCTTACCTTCAATTTGATGGGCAGATTGAAGCAATCAAAGCTGCCACGGTTTCTGCGCAAACTGCTGGGCGAATTCTTAAACTTAACTATGATGTAAATGATACTGTCCCAGAAGGCGCTGCTTTACTTGAAATAACCAGTAAAGAGCAAGGCGCTGGACTTGCGACTGCTGAAGCTGAACTTGCACAAGCCAAAGCGAGAAATATTGAATCTCAAGCCCAGTTCAAGCGTTATCAAGAGCTGTTTCCTAAGGGCGCGATTTCTAAAGGCGCTATGGACGAGGCGACAGCTAACTCTGCCTCAAGTTTACAAGCCGTATCAGCTGCTAAAGCCAAGTTAATTCAAGCCAATGAAACCTTAAACTACACCACGGTTAATGCCCCTTTTAGCGGCCGGGTTACCCAGCGTTTTGTTGAGCAAGGCGAAACCGTCACTGTTGGCCAAGCCCTATATGCTGGTTACTCTACCGACAATATGCGTGCGATCTTTCAACTGCCGCAGCAATATCGACAACTCCTCGATGCTAACGCAAAGATTACCGTTGAGCTCAACTCTGGCTTGCGTATTAGCTCCACTGATATCAATCCATATGTGTTCTTACAAACTGCAAGTCAAAGCTACCAAGTACGTATCAACCTACCACAAACAAACGCCGCTCTCTCGCCAGGTGAATGGGTAAAAGTAATGATTGCCGATACAGCAACAGATCAAATTATCATTCCACATTCTGCGGTCTTTCAACGAGGCGACTACACCGCCGTATTTCGTCAGCAAAATGATAAGTTCGTGCAAACACAAGTTAGATTACGCCAAATCGACAATCAACAATATGTTGTCGAAGCGGGTTTAATTGCTGGCGATAAGATTATTAAGCGTGCAACAAAGTACCTACTCAACACCGAAAAATCAGGCGAGTAATATCATGACTGAACCTACTACTCTTGGCATTTCAGGTAAAATCGCAAAAGCCTTCCAATCAAGTGCTATCACGCCATTGTTGGCTCTTTTAGCGCTTTTATTAGGCTTATTTGCCATCATAGTCACGCCTAAAGAAGAAGAACCACAAATAGACGTCACTTTTGCTGATGTTTATATTCCTTATGTTGGCGCCACACCTGAAGAAGTGTCTAGACAGGTCACATTACCCGCTGAAAAGATTATTTCTGAACTTAAAGGAATAGACACCTTATATTCCTTTTCGATGAATGACGGTGCGCTCATCATCGCAGTGTTTGATGTGGGCGTTGCTCGCGATCACGCCATTGTTAATTTATACAACCAACTGCAATCAAACCAAGATAAGTTTAATCAAGCTGCAGGCATTGGCACACCTTTAATCAAACCTCGCGGTATCGATGATGTACCAATTGTAGGCTTAACCCTTTGGTCGAAAGATCCTAATGTGAATGCTGAAGATTTAACCATTGTCGCCACTGAACTTGAAAATGAATTTAAGCGAGTTAAAGGCACTCGAGAAATTTACTCGATGGGACGCCAAGAGCTGGCGGTAAATGTTCGACTTGATCCACTTAAAATGAACCACTATGGCGTCAGTTTTTCAGAGTTAACACATGTCCTCACTGATAATAATCAAATATCCATGCCTGGTGACTTAATCCAGCAGAATCAACTCATCAAGGTTCAAACTGGTCAGTTTCTTCAAAGCATTGAAGATGTGAGCCAATTGATTGTTAAAGTTAGCCAAGTCAATAACCAAGCAAACCCTGTGTATTTATCAGATATTGCTGACATCAGCTTACAAGCTGATACCGCAACCGATAACGTTTGGCATGTTGATTCATCAGGCACCTACCCAGCTGTCACGATTGCCATTGGTAAACAAGGCGGCGAAAACGCGGTCGATATCACTGAGCAAATCATGACGCGCCTCGCCAAGGTCGATAATCTATTAATTCCAGACAATGTTGAAGTGACGGTTTCAAGAAACTATGGTGAAACCGCTGGTAATAAAGCCAATACGCTCATCTTAAAACTCATGTTTGCCACGATGGCTGTTGTGCTATTGGTATTAATCACCATGGGCAAGCGTGAAGCCCTAGTGGTCGGTATCGCAATTATCGTCACCTTAGCCATGACATTATTTGCATCGTGGGCATGGGGTTTTACCCTTAATCGAATATCCTTATTTGCGTTAATATTTTCCATCGGGATTTTGGTCGACGATGCCATTGTGGTGGTCGAAAATATTCACCGACACATGGCAATGGGGACTAAAGACTTTAAAACACTGATACCTCTTGCAGTTGATGAAGTCGGCGGGCCGACGATTCTAGCCACCTTTACTGTTATTGCTGCACTTATGCCTATGGCGTTCGTTTCTGGTCTTATGGGGCCTTATATGAGCCCTATTCCGATAAATTCCAGTATGGGTATGTTGATCTCATTAGTCGTCGCATTTGTCGTCACACCTTGGTTGAGTTTAAAACTGCTCAGACACAGTCATTCAGGTCAACAAGACAATTCAGATGTTACCGTATCAAGTTCGGCTACATCTGATACAAAACAAGCGGTTCGTCAGACACAATTAAATTCAGGTCAACAAGACAATTCAGGTGTTACCGCATCAAGTTCGGCTACACCTGATACAAAACAAGCGGTTCGTCAGACACAATTAAAGCCACAGTCACATAATACAGACGATAAACTACAGGCTTTATTCACACGATTAATGACACCGTTTCTCATAGGTAGCAAAGCGCGTTTAGCCCGCTTTGGCTTAACAGGTGCCATTTTATTATTAATTGCTATCGCTGTAGCATTGCCAGTTGGCCAGGCTGTGATTTTAAAAATGCTGCCATTTGATAATAAGTCTGAGTTTCAAGTGTTGGTGGATATGCCCGAAGGTACCCCAGTGGAGCAAACTCAGCGAGTCCTTAAAGACTTAAGTGACTACTTGCTCAGCGTAGATGAAGTTGAACATCTACAACTTTATGCTGGTACTCACGCACCAATAAACTTCAATGGCCTTGTCAGACATTATTTTATGCGACAAAGCCAAGAGTTGGGTGATATCCAAGTAAACCTTGTCGACAAATCAGATAGAAGTAGAGATAGCCACGAAATCGCAACCTCAGTTCGCAATAAACTGCATGAGATAGCTAAACCCTATCAAGCCAATATTAAAATTGTTGAAGTGCCACCTGGACCACCTGTGTGGTCACCGATTTTGGCAGAGGTTTATGCCCCCACGACTGAATTGCGTGAGCAAACCGCCAAAGCATTAGAGCAACGCTTTAAGCAAACTGAACATGTGGTCGATGTGGATATTTATCTGCCCAGTGATGCGGCGCACTGGCGCTTAAATATTGATAGAAGCAAGGCGCAATTATTGGGTCTTCAATACACTCAAGTTGTCAATACCATCGCCACTGCGGTAGAAGGTGCAGATGTGAGTTATTTGCATAATAAAGATTATCAATTACCGATCCCAATTAGATTACAGGCAAGCGAAGAATCTAAGCTTAATTTACAACAGATATTGTCATTAAGATTGACCAATGCCGAGGGCACAAGCATTAGCTTAAGCGACCTTGTATCAATTGAGTACGGCAACATCAATACCCCAATCATCCACAAAAACATGGTGCCGATGATTATGGTGGTTGCTGATATGGCAGGGCCAACAGATAGCCCACTTTACGGCATGTTCAGCATGTTTGCAGGCATAGAAGATGATAATGACTCCGGCGTTAACCCTTACCCAATTAAACAGCATTTGATTAATCAACCCGATGGCTTAGATGAAGTGGCTATTTTATGGGATGGTGAATGGAAAATTACCTATGAAACCTTCAGAGATATGGGAATTGCCTATGCCATTGGGATGATAGCGATTTACTTGTTGGTTGTGGGCCACTTTAAGTCCTATATCGTTCCTTTAGTGATTATGGCGCCTATTCCGCTGACTATTATTGGCGTGATGCCGGGCCATGCTTTATTGGGCGCTCATTTCACCGCCCCGTCAATGATTGGCATGATTGCCCTTGCCGGGATCATCGTACGGAATTCGATTTTACTCGTTGATTTCATCAATTTAGAAACAGCCAAAGGTGTGCCGCTGGAACAAGCAGTTATTCAGTCAGGCGCTGTGCGGGCAAAACCCATTATGTTGACTGCATTTGCAGCCATGATCGGTGCCCTATTTATCATTGATGACCCTATCTTTAATGGTCTAGCTATCAGTCTGATTTTCGGGATTTTTATATCCAGTATTTTAACTCTGGTGGTTATTCCAATTCTGTATTACAGCGTAATGAAAAATAAACAATTTATACAAGAATAAACAAGGTATTTAAGGAGATTCACATGTCTTTAGAAAGAGTTATTATGGCATTTGCCGGTTTTATGGTGTTGTTGTCATTGGCATTAACAGCTTGGCTAGATCATAACTTTATCTGGCTAACCGTGTTTGTTGGCGCTAATCTATTACAAAGTGCCTTCACTGGCTTTTGCCCAGCTGCAATGCTGTTTAAAAAGCTAGGTGTCAAAACGGCCACTGAATTAGCAATGCTACAAAAAGAATAAAAGGAACGCCTGTGCAACAACGACACTCTCGCTTTTTTCATCAAACAGCATTACTGGTTATTGGCTGCTTAGCATTGATGTTTTCAGCTATTTCAAGTGCTGAAGATAAGGTTCCAAGTGTGGCTTGGGATAAAATTAATGCTGGAGCGATACTGCTTGATGTCCGCACTGAACAAGAGTTTGCAGCAGGACATTTAGAAGGGGCTATCAATATCCCTTTTGAAGTGGTGCTAAACAAATTAACCGAGCAAAAGCTGTCAAAAGATACGTCAATCGTACTCTATTGTCGTAGTGGAAGACGCAGTGGCATTGCTACTGCAGAACTGGTCAAAGCCGGTTTTACTCAAAGCTATAATGGCGGTGGATTTGAAATATTGCGCGCACATGAGGCTAATTAACCTCGTTAACTGATCCCAACAACGATCTCAATATTGGTATCTATTTGTGACACAAAAAAGCCTCATTGATGAGGCTTTTTTAATGTCTAACTCTTTATCATTCATTACTCGTGAACTCGGTTTATTTGTATAGCCGAACATAAATGATAGCACTGACGCTAAAGGACTTTAACCATCGGAATACAGGCAAGATCGATCCCTCTAGGAGAATGCCAAACAGACTGATTATGTCCTTCAAAACCACAACTTCTGTAGAATGCGGCTGCATTTAACGTGGCATCCAACCTCAGTTCTTTACAGTTTACTCGCCTTGCTTGAGCTTCTAGATGCTTAAGCATTCGCTTACCTAAGCCTTTACCGAAAGACTCTGGGCGAACAAATATGGCATCGACCATACCGTTATCAACATCAAGCATACCAACACCAACCACTTTGTTTTCGATTTCAGAAACAAAACCATATTTTGCGAATGCATGAGCAAACTCTGTCGGTAACTCTCCATCTGTCCACTTAGTCAATATATCATCGCTATAGTGGCCTTTGCATTGTGATAAAATCGCCAGATTACGAATTTCAAATGCGTCTGGAGCATCGTCAATGGTTGCCTTTCGAATATGCATAATCACTCCATCTAAAAAGGTTTATTAGACATTAATGATTATACTTTTGAAAAACAACACCAAAGATGATTTGATTTAATCATTTCAGAACAAAACTTCAATGACCTAAGTAACTTCAATAACTGTATGCAATTCACCACATTCAGCTAGCGACTTTTACTTTCTCGATGCTATCGGCTATTTCCATAAAGCTAGGATTAAGGCTCACATCGATCGGGAGTTTTAATTTTCGCACGATATCATTTGCTGAAATAAGTCCCCGAATCACATCTCGTTGCTCATCGACAACCAAACAATGCTGATGCTGAGAATGTTTAAGCGTATCAATCACATCACAAATGCGCGCTTTTGAAAGTTCTTGGTAATCAATGGCTTTTAAGGCATCTTTTGGCAGCATGAAGTCGGACAATAATAACTGCTCCCTTGGGAAGCCTTGTGCGACATGTTTTTGCATTTCTTGGCTATGAAGCATTTGCAAACTGACTAAGCCCATAAAGTGGCCTTTTTCATCAATCACTATTTTGAGCCTAACATGGGATTGTTTCATCAAATGTTCAACATCGACAGCTGCGGTGTTCATTTTAATGACTAAAGGTTTGAGGGTTTTAAAATCGGTGAAAACTGCAGAGGCGGCAGAGAATATATTGATATGCTCAGCCACTTCTGGCCGAGCGAGTAGATCTATTTTTTCAATAGTTTTTAACGATAGCGTCTTCATTGTCACATCCTTCGTAGACTGTTCTAGTACAAATCCCAATTTGTTATCGAGTCTATTCTGGTTGCTTCAACATTTACCCGTTAAAACATATCTTGTAAAAAACATATTTTGTAAAAAACAGAGTCAGTAAATATATTGAAAACTAAATATATAACCTTCTGAAACCGCTGTTTAAAACGGTCACAGCCATAAAAGTTATTATATTAGCCATTTTAAAAATGGCGCACGTCGTTATAACTAAGGCAAGGTTACTAAGACTTGGTAACCTACAAATTATAGTCCATATTTAGTTTGCTGTTACTTTAACTGCTCAGGTTGGATCATCAAACTGTTAGTGTCATCAGACAGCCAAATCTCGCCATCACTAATGCTCACTTGAATCTTCATGCTGCGCGCGACAAACACTTCCATAGCTTTAACACTGTCTTCATCAATATTAAATACTGACAGGTTCTTATAGCGTTGAAGCGCCTGTTCATTTTGCTGCCACCAGATAGGTACACTGCGACCCGCATATGTGATTAATTGCACTTGCTTTGAACGGCCGCACGCTTTGCGTAGCCATTTTTCATCAGCTTGACCAAATTCAATCCAAAGCATGATTTCATCTGAAAGGCTCTTTTCCCATAGCTCAGGCTCATCATCAACACAAAGGCCTTTGCTAAACTGCAAAGCGTCTGAGGCATTCATAATAAACGCAAGAATTCTTACCATCATACGGCTATCAGTTTCTGAAGGATGCTGAGCAATCGTTAATTGATGGTCAGCATAGTAATTTCTGTCCATATCAGCAATTTGAAGTGCAGCTTTAAAGACGGTAGCTTTAGGCGCCATGAGGGTTCCAGTCAAATAAAAAAACCGAGTTTATACTGTTTAACTTCAGTATGAAACTCGGTTTATGATACGCGGTTATCAAACAGACCTTATTTTACCACTCTCGGCATCAATTTTATAAAAATGAACTCAATCACGTTAATATTATAAAGCGCCAGGTTGTAGATGTTTGGCCATAGGAAAATGCGCTTTAAGCTTATTCAGTTTTTCTTGATTGACCACCAGTAACATCCTATCGCCATGTTGATATTTCTCAGCAATTTCGCTCAATGTAGGAATGCTTTCACGACTGGCATCACGTCTTACTAACTCATTAATATCGGTTAAGCTATGGTGGTTAGCACTAATTGCCTCATGATTAACACCATTTTGAGTCATATCAGAATAAAACGTATCTATTTTTTGTAGTAATGGCATGGCGGCAATAGGAAGCAATCCTGCATTATCATTTTCATTAAATAATAAAATTTCACCTTCGGCGCCATAACTTTCAAATGCATCTTGGTAATGGCTTTGCGTGCCACTATCAAAACGATCATTATTGAGATTAAAAAAACGTTCCCAAAATAATCGTCTGTCTTTACCTGAAGTAATTTGATGCTGTACTTCAATGCGCTTAGAAGCGACGAAATCAAATAATGGACTCAATGATTGCGGTAATAACGTTTCAAGGCGTGAGCGAATGGTACGAGCGAATACAGGCGCAGCACCAGCAGTACTAATCGCGACGACTAATCTTCCTCTGTCGACAATTGACGGGGTAATAAAGCGGCAGAAACTTGGATTATCGACAACATTTACCCAAATTCCTTTTTGAGTGGCCAAAACCGCATAATCCATATTCAGCTGTTCATTAGCCGTCGCCATGTAAATAACATCATAATCGGCAATGTCATCAGCGTGAACTGCACGTTGATAAAGCTTGATACGACCCTTTTGTTCATAAACACGGATTTCGGCAGCAATATCTGGCGCAATAACGTCGATTTCGGCTTCTGTACGAGATAATAAATCTAACTTTCTGGTTGCTACTTCACCAGCACCAACAATTAATACACTTAAATTTTTAGTATCCACAAACAATGGAAAGTATTGCATTGATTCGTCTCGAAATATCACAATGACCTGACTATAACCAATTTAATCAGTGATTGTCCTAGTCAATTTGGCTATCAAAGATAATCAATTAATATGATTTAACTCATTATCTTAGTTTTGGGTCATTGGTTATGGCTATTCGCTATTGGTATTCATTATGTATATTAGTTATGAGGTGTACTTTGGGGCGAACTGCATTGCCAACACAATTCAAAACTGCCGTCATTCATTTCATGACAATGTAAACATTGCCATTGAGGACGATCCATATCATGTGATTCAAGAATTGAGCGAGCTTGCTCTAATTGATTTTGGTTAACCCATAGATCGACAGTTTGCATTTCAGTAGGAAGTTCGCCGACGCCCCCCACTAATGCTTCGCCTGTGAGCTCGACCATGATGCCATTTGTTTCCAGTAGTCCTTTCCAAGTGTGTGCCTGGAGCAAGTTTCCACCAGTTAATAGTACTTTTCTATCTTCCATTATTATCCTTACTGCTATTGCTCTGCTGGCAAATTTTTAATTATCCTACTTGCAAATGGTTCTTGCTGTCGAGCATTGATTAAACTTTATACTCAATATATGCTCATGTTAGTTCTAAAAGGAGAACAATATGAATCTTCAAATATCAGGCATCTTTCAAATTACCAGCTGGGATGAAACCACCGATATCCAGCACCCTGATGGCGCGAAACAAACGTCAGCAAGTATTACCCAAATGTATTCTGGTGATCTTGAAGGGGTCAGCCAGCCTAAATACATTATGTGCTATACCGCCGACGGCATGGCAGTATTTTGCGGTTATGAGAACGTTGAAGTGAGTGTTAGTGGTAAATCTGGCAGTTTCGTATTACAGCATGATGGCAAGTTTGAAAATGGCATTGCCAGCAGCCGTTTTATGATTGTGCCTAATTCTGGCCAAGGTGAGTTAGTTAATATTCAAGGACACGGTACTTTTACTTCTGGTGAAAAAGGCCAAGCCCATTATCAAATCGAAGTGACTCAATTATGATCCCATTTACGATTACTCGGTTACATACCAATTTTGGCATTATCAAAGCAAAAGGGCTGTGGGAGGCTCAAGCGGTGGACAGTACCCAGGTTAACGTTTTAGAGCAACTTTCAACGGATGGTTGGGTTGAGCTCGATGTATTACACCCTGCTAATGGCCAGTTTATTGCTGCAATTTCTCCTCTCGTCTTCCAACATTTGTTATCCCAACAAAGCGCTTAATTCGCTAAATGACATTCACAAAAAAGCCACTCAATATTGAGTGGCTTTTGGGTTCGCTAATTATTAGCTATTTCCTTAATAAGTTAATCATTAAGGCATAACAGCGTCTTGATCAGCGCCTTCTTTTTCAATCTCAACAGGCATCATATGTTCACGACAGATCCCAAGCTTAATCGCTAAGAAACTTGCAACGTAAATAGATGAATAGGTACCCACAAAGATACCGCACAGCAATGCTGTTGCGAATCCGTGGATCATCGTGCCACCTTTAAGGAACAGTGCAATCACTACCACAAGGGTTGTCCCTGTTGTAATAATGGTACGGCTCATAGTTTGAGTAATTGACTTATTGACGACTTCATTAGGGCCGCCTTTACGCATCTTGAGGAAGTTTTCACGAACACGGTCATATACAACAATCGTATCGTTCAATGAATACCCGACAACGGTCAATAAGCCCGCTAATACAGTCAAATCAAACTCAAGTTGTAAGATTGAGAAAACACCTAAAGTAACAATAACGTCATGAGCAAGTGCCGCAACTGAACCCATTGCTAAGCGCCATTCAAAACGGAATGATACGTAAATCAAAATACAAATTAACGCAACAATAACGGCTAGACCGCCCTGCTCGGCTAACTCTTTACCGACTTGAGGTCCAACAAACTCAACACGCTTTTGAATCACGTTCGAATCAATTGAACGAGCAGCTTCCATAACGGCACTAACTTGGTCATCACTTTTGATTTCTTCTCGTACCGGAAGACGAATTAATACGTCACGGCTTGAGCCAAAGTTTTGAACCACCGCACCTTCTGCTTCATCAGCATCAAGTCCGCTGCGCAGTTGAATCAAATCAACCTGCTGAGAAAACTCAAGTTCAACGACGGTACCGCCAGTAAAATCAAGTCCCCAGTTGATGCCTTTAACCCCTAAAGAGAGTAGAGAACCAACAACAAGAATAACCGATAAAAGACTGATAACCTTCGCATGCTTAAGGAAGTCGATCGCTTTGGTAACTGAAAATATTTGTAACATAGTCGACGTCTCCTTAAATAGACAGTTTCTTAACGCGTTTACCACCCCACATGAGATTCACGATGACACGTGTTCCCACAATAGATGTAAACATAGACGTTGCGATACCTATCATTAGTGTGACTGCGAAACCTTTTACAGCACCAGTACCCACAGCAAATAGAATCAAGGCAGTCATAAAGGTTGTGATGTTCGCATCGGCAATGGTAGAGAATGCATTCGCATACCCTTCATGAATTGCCTGTTGAACACTACGACCTGCTAACAACTCTTCACGAATACGTTCGAAAATAAGCACGTTGCCATCAACAGCCATACCGACTGTTAGTACCATACCTGCGATACCTGGCAGGGTTAATACTGCACCTGGGATCATCGACATTACACCCACAACCATCACTAAGTTAGCAGTTAGCGCTAAGTTTGCGATGACGCCAAATGCACGGTAATAAATAAGCATAAAGATTAAGACAACTATCATGCCCCATATCATCGCCATTTTACCGTTTTCGATATTTTCAGCACCAAGACTTGGACCAATTGTGCGTTCTTCAACAATCGTTACCGGCGCTATCAAAGCACCTGCACGTAGCAGTAACGCTAAACTTTGTGCTTCAGCATGGTCAAGTCCATTAATCACGAAGTTACGGCCAAGACGTGCCTGAATAGTTGCAACTGAAATGACTTCTTCAATCTTAGTCATTTTCACTGTGCCATCTGGGTTACGTTGTCCGCTATCTTTATACTCAATAAATAAAGTCGCCATTGGGTTACCAATGTTGTCTTTAGTCACGTTTGAGAAGATATTACCGCCTTTAGCATCAAGGTTAATTGACACCTGTGGACGACTGTATTCGTCAAATGAAGGTTGAGCACCAGTGATATGATCACCCGTTAGCATCACTTCTTTTTTCAATACAGCAATACCGCCAGAACGACGTGGGTAAACTTCAGATGATGCAGGAACGCGGCCAGCAGCAGCTGCGGCTTGGTCAGCTTTATCATCTACCATGCGAAATTCAATCGATGCGGTTGCACCCAAAATCTCTTTTGCGCGCGCAGTATCTTGAACACCTGGTAACTGAACAATAATACGTTCTGCACCTTGACGTTGTACAACTGGCTCAGCAACACCTAACTCGTTAACACGATTACGAATAGTAGTGATGTTTTGCTGAAGTGCGTCTTCTTTGATTTGACTCAAATAAACATCACTCATGCTTGCGTATAAAGCATAGTTTTCGCCAACGCTACCGTCGGTGAATACCATTTCATTGCTTAACGATTTTAAATAACGTTCAGCTTTAGCAAGATTGTCAGCATCACGGAACTTGATTTCTAAGCCTTTAGCCGTTTTACGAACGCCGGCATAACGGATTTTCTGTTCACGTAATTGGCTTCTGAAATCAGCAATTTTGGCTTCTTCCATCTTACGAATGGCTTCGCCCATATCCACTTCCATTAAGAAATGAACACCGCCACGTAAATCAAGACCCAATTTCATTGGCGTCCCACCCATGGCATCAAGCCATTCAGGGGTAGCTGGCGCTAAGTTTAATGCAACGGTATATTTGTCACCTAAACTTTCTGCAATTGCTTCTCTTGCCAATAATTGCTGTTCAGCATTTTGAACACGGACAATTAATTGTCCATCTTCGAGCTCAGCGCGCTTTACCGCAATGCCTTTACTCTCAAGTAATCCATTTACTGACGATAGTGTTGAAGCTGTTACTTCTGCGCCACGAGTCGCTACGACTTGTACCGCATGATCCTCACCATAAAGGTTTGGAATTGCATAGAAACCACCAATGGTGAGGACAAGCAACACCATGATGTTTTTCCACATTGGGTATTTATTTAACACACCTGAGCCCTCTTGGCTTACAACGACTGGATAGAACCTTTAGGCAATACCGCTGCAACATAATCCTTCTTGATAGTGATTTGACTTGTTTCATTGATGCTCAATAAAAGGTAATCACTGTCTTCGCTGATTTTAGCAATCTTGCCTAAAATGCCGCCGCTTGTTAGCACTTCATCGCCTTTGCTTAATGCTGACATTAGGCTTTTGTGCTCTTTAACGCGCTTTGACTGAGGACGGAAAATCATAAAGTAGAAAATCAAGCCAAAAACTACTAGCATGAAAATCAGTTCCATCGTGCCGCCACCTTGTGGTGCGCCAGCTGCGTTTGCGTATGCATTTGAAATTAACATATTACTCTCTTCTTGTTTTCTAGATTAAAAATCAGTCTTGTAATTCTGGTACTGGTGGGACTTCACGACCCAACTTAGTATAAAAATCCGTAACGAAGGCGTCTAATGTACCCGTCTGAATAGCACCACGCAAACCTTCCATCAAAATTTGATAGTAACGTAGGTTATGAATGGTGTTTAAACGCGCACCTAAGATCTCATTACAGCGATCTAAGTGATATAAATAAGCACGTGAATAATTCTTACAGGTATAACAATCACAGCTTTCATCTAAAGGAGCGGTATCATCGCGATGACGAGCATTACGAATTTTGATGACACCTTCAGAAGTAAATAAGTGACCGTTACGGGCATTACGAGTTGGCATAACACAGTCAAACATGTCTACACCACGGCGAACGCCTTCCACTAAATCTTCTGGTTTACCCACGCCCATTAAGTAACGCGGTTTTTCTTCTGGTAGCTGAGGACAAACATGCTCTAAAATGCGGTGCATGTCTTCTTTTGGCTCACCAACTGCCAAACCACCCACGGCGTAACCATCGAAACCGATGTCAGTTAAGCCTTTAACGCTTTCGTCGCGTAAATCTTCATATACACCACCTTGAACAATACCAAATAAAGAATTTGGATTTTCTAAGCGGTTAAACTCGTCACGTGAACGTTGTGCCCAACGCAGAGACATCTGCATTGATTTACGTGCTTCGTCATGCGTTGCTGGATACGGAGTACATTCGTCAAAAATCATCACGACATCGCTGCCTAATGAGTTTTGGATTTGCATAGACTTTTCAGGGTCTAAGAAAATCTTTTCACCATTAATTGGTGAACGGAAATGTACACCTTCTTCGGTAATTTTACGGATGTCGCCCAAGCTAAATACTTGGAATCCACCTGAATCGGTTAAAATAGGACGTTGCCAGTTCATGAAGTCGTGTAAGTCACCATGCTTGCGCATAATTTCTTCACCAGGACGTAGCCATAAATGGAATGTATTACCCAGTAAAATATCCGCACCCGTCGCACGAACTTCTTCTGGTGTCATACCTTTAACGGTGCCGTAAGTGCCAACTGGCATAAAAGCAGGTGTTTCAACCGTGCCACGTTCAAAAACTAAGCGGCCGCGACGTGCGCGTCCGTCTGTTGTATCAAGTTCAAAATTCATAAATCACCTTGCCAGATAAACAGTCTGACTCGTTGTTGTTGCATAAGACATGAGGGCATAAGTGATAACTTCAAGTAATAAGTTAAAATTAACCCAAAAAAATACCCACCTCTGTGGGCGGGTATTTTAGATCAAAATCAATCGTTACGGGGCTTTTTTCGTTAAAAACATGGCATCGCCATAGCTAAAAAAGCGGTATTTTTGTTCGATCGCGTGTTGATAGGCATTCATTACATTATCAAAACCTGAAAATGCACTAATTAGCATGATCAAAGTTGATTCTGGTAAATGGAAATTAGTCACCATGGCATCAATGACTTTGAACTCGTAACCTGGGAAAATAAAAATATCAGTGTCGCCTTTAAACTCAGCTAATGGATTATCACCACTTGCTTTGGCCGCACTTTCAAGTGAACGAACCGACGTAGTACCCACTGCAATGACTCGATGACCTGCTTGTTTGGTTGCCGCGATTAAATCAACCACTTCTTGAGAGACTTCAGCCCACTCAGAATGCATCACATGCTCATCAATGGTATCAACACGAACAGGTTGAAAAGTCCCAGCCCCGACATGCAAAGTCACAAAAGCAATATTCACGCCTTTGTCTTTTAATGCAGCCAGCATTGCATCATCAAAATGCAAGCCTGCAGTTGGCGCAGCTACTGCGCCAGGAGTTTGATTGTAAACCGTTTGATAACGCTCTTTATCAGCATCTTCGTCAGGACGGTCAATATATGGAGGAAGTGGCATATGACCCACTTCTTCTAGCACTTCAAGAATCGTTTTATCAGAATCCAGTTCTAATTCGAATAGCGCGTCATGACGCTTAAGCATCTTCATTTCATAACCGCCATCTAGGATGACAATTGAATCAACTTTCGGCGATTTTGAACAACGAACGTGAGCAAGAATACGCTTATCATCAAGCATTCTTTCAACAAGAATTTCGAGTTTACCGCCTGAGGCTTTTTGGCCAAATAGACGCGCGGGAATAACACGAGTGTTATTAAACACCATCAAATCGCCACTGTTTACTTTCGACAACACGTCAGTGAATTGCTGATCTGCTAATGCACCGCTATTGCCGTCAAGGGTCAATAATCTTGATGCATTTCGCTCCGCCATTGGGTAGCGGGCAATAAGTTCATCTGGTAAATCAAAAGAAAAATCAGCAACGCGCATATCTATACTCTTTTAAAGACAATAAAAACGGCCGCTAGTCTAGGACTACCGCCCATGAATATCAAGTTTAGACGGTGATTTAATCTTTGGTTTGCCAGCAGCAGGAAACAAATATCTGAATGTGATTGAGTAAAGAATCGATCTACATTGAATGCTGAACCAAATTTCAGTTCAGCTTTTAACCGTTCGGAGGGTTACTTAATATTGGGCGATTTGAATTGATGGATATTGCTATCTAATTCTGCAGCAGATTTTGCTGCATCAGTTTCTTCAGCTAAAGAGTTATTTTCAGGTAGAAAAGATTGCTTTTCGAATCGAAGGTCAACTTCAATTTTGGTACGCTTGCGATTAGGTTGTTGACCCAGTACTGACATTATCCAGTTTTTCATCATCCATGATCCTTAAACCGATTTTTATAATTAGACGTAACATCCCTGAAAAATAATACCAATGACATTTGAGTAGAAATCTATATGATTGAAACTAGACTTAAAAGATGTCAGCAGGCGTTTAACTTTTCACTACGTGGTTAAGCATCATACTGAAAAATTCAAAAAATAAAAGTACAAAATATGAACTTTCTTGCTCACCTACATTTAGCCGATATCAGCAATACTCATTTGGCAGCCAATCTCGCTGGTGACTTTGCAAAAGGCGATATAAAACACTTCCCACAGCATTTACAGCAAGGGATTTGGCTTCATAGGCAGATAGATCAAATAACTGATAGCCATGAATTAATTGTGGACTTAATCAAATTATTCCCAAAATCATCTCGCCGAGTCGCACCAATATTGGTGGATTTAGCCTTTGACCATTACTTGGCCTTTTATTGGGATGAATATCATCAGGAGCCTTTGGCTGACTTTACTCAAAAAGCTTATCGCAGTCTTGAGGACACTTCTGACTTACCGGAAAAGTTGCAACTCATCATTCCCAGCATTATCGAACAAGATTGGCTATCCAGCTATCAAACTAAACAAGGATTGAATAAAGCCATTGAAGGCGTGAGTCGGAGAATTTCAAAACCTGAATTGTTTAACACGGCCATCAAAGATGTAGATACATTATATGTCGATATTGAAATTGCATTTAGAACCTTTTATCCGCAATTAATGGCATACAGTCGAATTTATAGTAGAAAAACACCTGAGCAATACCTGCCATAGTCAGGTCAAGCACCGACGCGTATAATCCACCAGAGCAAGCTAGATTAGACCATTATTGTTATTCGCTGTGCGTTAATCATTACTGCACAGCGAAAACTTTGCTAAAATACCCCACTATTTTGTAAACCGATGCGACTTCATGCAAATTTTTGATTACCAACCACCTAGTATTCCTTGGCTAGATATCCGTTATAAAGACCGCGATATCATTGTCATCAATAAGCCAGCTGGATTACTCGCTAATCCGGGTAAAGCACCTGCGACACATGACTGTGCTATTACACGAGTGCAAAAACTATTTCCTGAAGCCATCTTAGTGCATCGTTTAGACTGTGATACCTCAGGTGTAATGGTATTTGCTCGTAATAAGAAGGCCGAATCTCATTTAAAGACCCAATTTCAAGACCGTAAAACCAAAAAGGTTTATATCGCAGAGGTTAAGGGCCAACTTGAGAGTGACTCAGGCACTGTAGATTTGTCATTAGCAGCCGACAAAACTAACCCGCCTTTTCAGATTGTATCTGAACAAGGAAAAACAGCGGTTACGCATTATGAAGTGATTGAAAGACACCCAGAGCATACTCTGGTTAAACTGATGCCAGAAACAGGTAGAACACATCAACTGCGCGTTCACATGCTAGCACTCAACCATGTGATATTAGGTGATGCATTTTATGCTGATGAGAATACCGTCTCGCTAAGAGATAGATTGAGCCTGCACGCGCAAATGCTAACAATTACCCATCCTTACACGCAAAAGCAGCGAACCTTTTTCAGCAAGCACCCTTTTAGTGACTAAGGTAAAGGGCTAGCAGCTAAGATTTAGTGAATAGTGATTGATGATTAGTAATTGATATTGACCCAATGACTAAAATAAAAAACCGCTCATATGAGCGGTTTTTTTTATAGCTTATAAATAGTGATTTATTAGCTGTTTTCTTTCGCTTCCGCAGCTTCACATGCTGCAGCAGTGAATACGACATCGGTAGAACTGTTTAATGCTGTTTCAGCAGAGTCCTGAACCACACCAATAATGAAACCAACAGCAACCACTTGCATCGCCACATCATTTGAAATGCCAAATAAGCCACAAGCTAATGGAATTAATAATAGCGAACCGCCAGCAACACCTGACGCACCACAAGCTGATACCGCTGCAACCACACTTAATAACACAGCGGTTAAGAAGTCGACTTGAATACCTAAGGTATTTGCAGCTGCAAGCGTCAGCACTGTAATCGTAATTGCCGCGCCGCCCATGTTAATGGTTGCACCTAATGGAATGGATACTGAGTAAGTATCTTTATGAAGTTTTAACTCTTCACACAATGCCATATTCACTGGAATATTCGCTGCACTTGAGCGCGTAAAGAATGCAGTCACGCCACTTTCACGTAAACATTTCAGTACCAATGGATAAGGGTTACGTCTGATTTTTATGTACACAATAATCGGGTTAACCACTAATGCGATAAACAGCATTGAACCCACTAACACACCCAATAATTGAGCGTATCCCGCTAATGCTTCAAAACCAGTCGCTGCAATTGTGCCAGAAACCAAACCAAAGATACCAATAGGTGCGAAACGAATTACGAAACGAACGATTTTAGTTACGCCGTCACTTAAATCTGACACCACTTTCTTCGTTGAATCACTCGCATGATGTAATGTGATCCCCAGACCCACAGCCCACGCTAAAATACCAATATAGTTACCTGTTAAAATGGCATTTACTGGGTTATCTACAATTTTGAATAGCAATGTATTCAATACTTCTGCAATGCCTTGTGGCGGGTTAGACCCTTCAACACCACCTGCAAGTAATAACGTTGTTGGAAATGCAAAACTAAATGCCACAGCCGTTAATGCAGCAGCTAACGTGCCAACCAAATACAAGCCGATAATAGGTCGCATATTGGTTTGGGTGTTTTTCTTTTGATTTGCAATTGATGATGCCACTAAGACAAACACTAAAATAGGTGCAACAGCTTTCAACGCTTCAACAAATAAACTACCTAAAAATGACACTTGAGTAGCTGCTGAGGTTGAAACTGTGGCGAGGATAACACCGAGAACAATACCGACGAGAATTTGTAGCACTAAGCTACCGTTAGCAACCCGCGCTAACAGTGATTGATTTTGATTCATTGCTTGACCTATGATTATTATATTTATGGCTTTTAATAAGCTCTAATATTTGTGCGGCTTTTAATAAGCTCTGATAGGTATATATCGGATGAAATGGCTAAAGTCTAGTCTGAGGGCAAAATGATACGCTAATATTACTCACTAGTTCCAAACAAACCACATTTAGCCAACATGTGACCAATTATAATGCAGTAGGTTAAAACCCTAGCAAAACCACTATTTAGCACCACGTAGCATGGCATCGATTAATTCATGAGCATCAAATTTGGTCAGCGCTTCATTGGCGCCGACTTGCTTAGCTTGACTGACACTTATCTCACTGGAAAGCGAAGTATGCAAAATGATGTACGCGTTCGCTAGCTCAGGATTGTTCTTTACTTCAAATGCTAACTCATAGCCATCAAGCCCTGGCATTTCAATATCACTGACTAAAATATTAATAGGTTTTTGTTGGGCTGCTGCATCACGCATTATTTGCAATGCATCATGACCATCTGAAGTCACATCATATGGAATGTTAATCGAGTCGAGCGCATCGGATAATTGCTTTCTGGCAACTTTGGAATCATCCACCAATAAAATACGCATCGGCTTTAATTGTTCACGCTGAACATCTGTCAGTATTGCGCGGTTTGCAGCAGGATCATGTGGGAATATTTTAGCCATCAGAAGTTCAACATCGAGTAGTTGAACTAATTTATTATCTAAGCGCGTCACCCCAGTTAAAAACACATTATGACCTAGGTTGGACGCTGGCGCTTCAATGTCGCGCCAATTACACTCAATGATTTTATCAATGGCTCTGACTAGAAAACCAATCACCATTCTCTGGCAATCAGTGATAATCACATAACAATCTTTTTGCTCATCTGGCGAAATAGCTTTAAAGCCAATAGCTGCTGCCATATCAATCACGGCAATAGTATTACCGCGAATAGTCGCCGCACCCAGAATTGATGGGTGAGAACGTGGAATTTTGGATAAATTACTAAATGGGACAATTTCGCGGATCTTCAACGTACCTAAGGCAAATTGCTGAATATGAGAGAGATGAAACAGTAACAGCCCCTGAGATTGGCTCGCTTTGCTCTTCATAAAATCACCCATTAAAATACATTAAATTGAGTTAACCATACCGATAATAACATATCAAATTTAGGCGAAACTAATTGAGTTTTAGGGGTTAAAGTTGTGACTCTATTGGCAATAATGCAAGAAAATCCGCAAAGAATTTGCGCCAAAAACCTGCGCCTGGTTCTGCATAAATAACCTTGCCATCTGTATTGTCTATCCAGACCAAGTCGCCATCTTCGATAGCGAGTTCATAGGCTTTAGAAACGGCTGACTCAGTTAACCCTGCAACCATGTCTTTGGCTAATTGTTGACTTTCAATCACAATGCCCATTTCAGTATTAATCAATGCTGAACGAGGGTCGAAATTAAAAGAGCCGACAAAGACCATGTCTTCATCAATGACGAATGTCTTAGCGTGCAGGCTGCTACGACTACTGCCCTTCCAGCTAGATTTTTTCTCAGTTGGACTGCCTTTTACTTCGTAAATTTTAACCCCGCCTTCAACCAACTTTTGACGGTACTGCTGATAACCAGCATGAACAGCAAGTACATCCGTCGCCGCTAAGCTGTTTGTAACAATGGTAATGTCTTTACCTTGTTTTACTCCTTTAATAAAAGCATTGGTTGCCGCATCTCCTGGAACAAAATACGGTGACACAATCACTAATCTTTGCTGAGTTTGATTAAAAAAGTAGTTTAGATCATCAAGTAAAATGGGAGTGTCGCTACTCGCTTTGAGCTTATTAGGTGGGTCATAGACAACATCAGCTTTACCCCAGTACCACTGCACAGACTGGTTTTTAAGCCTTTCTAGCAGACTGCTGTTCTCAAGGCGTTTATAGTATTCACTACTCGCTAATGTCGCTTTATAATTTGCCGCTTCTTGGATCAGTAGTTCAAGGTTGGTATTTATATCGTTGGCAGGAACAAGTTGTTGAATGCTTTGAACTTGTTTAGAATTCCAATAGGTATCAAACTGGGTTGAGACGTCATCAACAGCCTCACCGATAGTCAGTACATCTAAGTCACCAAATTCGACATCTTCGTTTGCAGAAAAATATTCAGCGCCAATATTTCTGCCGCCCACAATGCTCACTAAGTTATCTATGGTTAATGACTTATTGTGCATGCGATGATTCATGCGAGTGAAATTAGTAATGAATGCAATGCCACGATAATGTCTTTCATAGGAAGGGTTAAATAGCCTTACAGAAATATTAGGATGATTAGCAATCACCATCCATCCATCATCATAGCTAGCAGTGGTCATATCATCTAATAAAATACGCACTCTCACACCACGCTCAGCTGCTTGATATAAAAACAGCGTGAGCATCTTACCGACATCATCATTGCGATAAATGTAGTACTGCAAATCAATGCTTGTTGTTGCGCTTTCAATCATTGCTAAACGAGCGATGAATGCATCAAGGCCATCAGCTAAGGTTTTAACACCGGTTAATTCTGGTTTTTTATGCGATTCGACATATTCCGCTAACACTGAATCTTTGGGGGGAGCAAGTTTATATTGAGGCTCTAAAGGTTCAAATTCCACCTGAGATGCACAACCGGAAATAAAAAAAGCAAACACAAAACATAAGATAAATATGTATTTATTGTTGTGCATTCACCGATTCCTTTCTCGTTATGGATTTAAACCTTTGATCCTATTCTAGGACAACTCATTCTAGGCTAACTAACTTGAGGCTAACTAATTTGAGGCTAACTAATTTGAGGCTAACTAATCTTGCAAAGCATATAGCACGTCAAAAACTAATTGATCCCAGCCTTCTGAACTAAATGCGATATCGCGGATACTGCGCACTTGGCTTACCGCGTGAACAGGGGCAGCGCCATTATCCATCAAATAATACGCCATCATAATACCCGTTCTATCTTTGCCTGAGCGACAATGTATCAACACGGCAATATTATCAGCCTCACATTGACGAATAAATGCCAGCGCTTTTGGCGCTTGTTCAGTGCAAATAGCAACGTCACCTTCCTGTGGCGGAATATTTCTTGAAAAAGGCGTACAAAGGTAGCGAATACCTAACGCTGCTAGTTGATCTTCATCGACACCTTCACCGTTATTGAGCGATACAATCGCACCAATACCAGCGGCTTTTAACTCTGCGACATCCCATTCATGTTTATTGGGACCACTTCGACCGGCGATAACGCCATCTACTAACCAAAATAACTGCTTCATATTTAATGGTTACTCTTAAATTTATGATTCGGGTTTATTTATCATTTAACGTAGAATCAATCCCTGAACCTCATAAGCTTCCATTATTCAAATGGTGTTATTGAGCACTGTCATCTTTATCGCTATCTTCTTTAGCAATACCAGCCCAAATATCAACATTAACAGGTGCTTGTTTTTTCTTCTTTTTCTTACCCGTACCAGCTGGTTTTGCCATTGGCTTTTCTACAGCATATTCATCGTCAGGCATTTCTTCATCAGGTTCAAAGCCAACAAAGGTTTCACGCTCTAAACGAATTTTGTTCTTTTTCTCGATAATACTGAAATGATGGTAATCAGCATGGGCAATCAAAGATAACGCTAAGCCCACTTCACCAGCACGGCCACTGCGACCAATACGGTGCATATAATCAGCTGGGCTTCGTGGTAAATCAAAGTTAATCACCACTGGCAGTTTCTCAATATCTAAACCACGGGCTGCAATATCAGTGGCAATTAACACTTCAATATCGCCTGCTTTAAAGCCCTCTAAAACGCGGTTACGTGCGCCTTGACCTTTATCACCATGAAAGACTTCCGCAGTAATGCCACGCTTTGATAATTTATCGGCTAGATGCTTACAGCTATTTTTCGCATTGACAAAGATAAGCGCTTGGCGCCATTTATTTTGCTTAATTAGCTCAGCAAGAAGCGCAGTTTTCTTTTCACGATTTACCGTAAACACCCGTTGTACTAATGTGCTGGCATCCGCGCTCTGCAATTGGATTTCAACAGGGTCTTGCAGCAGATTATCTGTCAGTGTGCGAACTTCTTCAGGGAACGTAGCAGAGAACAACAAGGTTTGTTTTTTCTGTGGCATTAAGGCAAGCAAAGATGATAACTCTTCAGTAAAACCAAGACTCAGCATTCGGTCAGCTTCATCAAGCACTAAGGTTTCAACTTTATCTAACTTAATCGCATTGCTCGAAATCAAATCAAGTAAACGCCCAGGAGTTGCCACTAAGACATCTGTGCCGCCACGTAGCGCTAACATTTGCGTATTGGCTGATACACCACCAAACACGGCTGTTGATTTAATTGCACCATTAAAATGAACAGCATAAGACTTCACACTGTCAGCAACTTGTTTTGCAAGCTCTCGTGTAGGCACTAGCACTAATGCCGAAACAAAGTTGCCTTTATCTTTTTTAGCGCCTTGTTGGGCTTGATGGATCTTTTGCAGAATAGGTAAAACAAATGTAGCAGTTTTACCTGAACCCGTATTGGCGCCAGCTAATAGATCTTTTCCTGCAATAACACTCGGAATAGCCTGTGCCTGAATAGGTGTTGGCGTTTTATATTCCATTTCCGCAAGACGATTGTTAATAGGTGCAATAAGGCCAAGCTCGGCAAAAGATGTTGCACTTGTCTGCGAAGTAACAGGAGAGTTGTTAGCTGATGTCATTAATTATGGATGCTCAAATAAAATAGAAATTGGATATAGCTTTGAGAGTATTTTAGCTTATTTGAGCAGGTTAAGTTAGCGATATTGCGCATGCTATGCGCATTTAATAAGCTAAATGATACATAGCAGCTAAAAAGTGGACTCAAGCTAGATTAGAAATGATTAAAACTAAAGAAATGCCCTCATCAATAGCTCGCTAATATTTAATGAATGACTTCATTCGCTCTTAGCTTAATCTTAGTGAGTCCATCCTTTACAAGTTGACCCCTTCCAAGTTCAATAAAAATTGCTTCATTTCAAGTCCGTAAGCATAACCCGTTAAGCTGCCATCTTTGCCAATCACTCGATGACAAGGCACAATTATCGCAATTGGGTTTGCGCCATTTGCGGCGCCAACAGCCCTAACCGCTTTGGGGCGTTCAATCGTATCGGCAATGGCCGCATAACTACAAATATCGCCAAAGGGCAGCGCCTTTAATGCTTGCCAAACTTGCTGCTGAAACTCAGTTCCTTTGGCTGCTAATTTGACATCAAAATCTTGCCTTTCACCTGAAAAATACTCGCGTAATTCTTCAATAGCTTGAATAACAATAGCTTTCGCTTGATTGACCTCTCCTGAGTCCGCCTTAGATAACGCATCCAGTGTGGTTGATTCGGCAACCACTTGTAAGTGAGTCAGCCCATGCGTTGATGCTTGTAGTTTCAGATAGCCAACAGGACTAGCAATAACCTGTTGAAACACTGGCGGTTGATTATTAATTTTCATCATTTTTCCATAATTGAAAGGTTAAATAACTGCCCCAAGGGCTGACTTGCTGACTGATTTTCTCTACAAGCTGTTGATAATATTTAGGTGTAAAGTCTGTCGTAGTTCCTAAAGTAATGTCTTGCTTTGCTATGAGTGCTTTAAGTCTATTTTTAATCACTAAATCGCCACCTAAAAAGATATTAGGGTCACTTTCTCCGCGCATTCTGGCGTAAGCAATCGTCCACGGGCCTATGCCTTTCACCTCAATCCAGGCTTCGGGTGAGGCTAACGGGTTATCAGCAACGAATTGACCTAAGCCGTTTAATGCACGTTTTCTGGCGCCAGGCATTTTAAACTCATCAAGTCCTGCTGTGGCAACCTGTTCAGCTTTAGGAAAAAACAGCACTTCTCGCTGGCCTATGACTGCTTTATCGCCGTAATTTACTGCTAGCACATTAAGCAATTTACTCGCCTGAATGACGCTCACCTGCTGCCCTAACACAGCTCGGCAACCCGCCTCAAAAACTGATGCTGCCGCGGGGATCCTAAGGCCAGATGATACATGCATCCCCATAGACACTAATGGAGAAAAAGAAGCTTCTATTACATCCATATCAGCGTCTAAATCTAATATTTTTCTTACATATTGAACAACTTGAAATAAATAGCCAATATCTTGCTCACGTTCGAATTGCACATTCAGTAATAACTGGTTTTTTGCGTTAACTTCTGAGATTTCAAATGTGCCTCTAATTGAAATATCATCAAAATCCAGTGAAAAACTACGTCCATATATGAGCGACTGTTCATCAAGCCACTCCATACCTTCAACCGCGCGAACTTTGTAAAATGCCCATAAATCAGACCATAAAAATGGCGGACGGTAATCCAGCAATAAGTTAATCCCATGGGAGAAACTGGCATGTGTATCAAGAGCTGGTTTGTTTTTAATCCCTTTCCTGGCAATAGGATTAGTATTCGTTTTAGCAGACGGTGAACGCCTTAATTGAGATGGCGTCAGTTGCAGTTGCGCTTTAAACACTTCATTAAATCGTCTAATACTATTGAAACCTGCCGCCATGGCCACATCAGTAATAGGTAGCTGTGTTTGATGCAATAATTGTTTAGCAAACATTAACTGGCGGTATAGAGCATATTTTTTGGGCGATGTTCCAAGCTGTTTGTTAAATAACTGACTCAAATAGCGAGAACTTATGCCAAGACGTGCAGACAATTGGGTTAAAGATTCTGCATTCTCACCACTTAAACACCCTGCATCAATCAAGCTAATGGCCCGCAGTAAACTGGTGTTGGTGCCTTTCCAAGCGTTAGATTGCGGCGCACTGTCAGGCCTGCAGCGTAAACAAGGTCTAAGCCCTGCTTCTGCAGCTTTGATCGCTGAATCAAAATAAATCACATTTTGCTCTTTTGGCGGCGATGCTGGACAAATTGAGCGACAAAAGATACCTGTGGTTTTAACCCCAATGAAAAATCGGCCATCAAAACGTGCATCTCGACTTAGTCTTGCTTGTCTGCAGGTATCATCAGGTAAATGGCAATGATTGTAAGCAAGCGAAGACAAACCCACTGGCATCTCGTTTGATTGATGGGTATCCGTTTTATTAATAGTTTTCATGGCGGCGTAAACTAACTCACAATCTTAAAATGTGAATCTACTTTAACCAAAGTTGTCGCCACTCACTAGCGGAAAACGGAACTCAATGTAGATTTAATGCTGACATCAATTGTCATAATCAATTCAACACTTCGTTCACAAGTTACGGTATCCTATCGTTAACTAATATTTGTTTGAGCTGTTGATGTTTAAATTTTTCGAATCGTTAACCAATCCCCTTCCTCAAGAAGAGCCGTCGCAAGCCCCTAAAGGCGTATATGCTTTCTGCCGTCATTACACTCGCGGGTTTGAAAAGCATCTAATCATTATGTCGATATTAACCGCTATTTTGGCCATTTTAGAGGTGTCTTTATTTGGTTTTATGGGCAAATTAGTAGACTGGTTAGTCACTAAAAACCCTGAGACATTATGGCAGGATGAAGGGAACACCCTCATTGGTATGTCCGTAATTGTCTTAGTGGTGATCCCTGCATTGGTCTGGCTGCATGCTTCTATTGTTCATCAGACACTTCTGGGTAACTACCCGATGGCGATACGCTGGCAAGCACACCGTTATTTGCTTAAACAAAGCGTTTCGTTTTATCAGGACGACTTTGCCGGACGTATTGCCACCAAAGTCATGCAAACCTCACTAGCTGTCAGAGAAACCGTGATGAAATTGCTTGATGTACTGATGTACATCATTATTTATTTCACCTCAATGCTAGTGATGATTGCCAGTGCTGATGTGCGTTTAATGCTACCGATGCTAGTGTGGTTATTTGCTTATGTTGCTATTCAGTGGAAACTCGTGCCGAAACTAAAAGCAATTTCTACTAAGCAAGCTGATGCACGCTCGACCATGACAGGACGAATTGTTGACAGTTACACCAATATTTCAACTGTAAAGTTATTCTCGCACACCAAACAAGAAGCAGATTACGCCCAAGACAGCATGATGGGCTTCTTACAGACTGTGTATGGTCAAATGCGTCTAGTGACTATCATTAACGTGCTGGTTCAAGCAATTAACTATTTGTTGGCATTTACCATTGCGGCAGTATCGATTTGGTTATGGGCAGATAACGCCATCACTGTGGGTGCGATTGCAATCGCTGTCAGCTTGGCATTGCGCCTAAATGGCATGTCTCAATGGATCATGTGGGAAATCAGCTCACTGTTCGAGAACATAGGTACAGTAACAGATGGGATGAACACCTTATCGAAACCGATTGAAATTGAAGATAAAACAGATGCGAAAGATATCGTTGTAGACAATGGTAAAATTGATTTCAATGATGTCAGCTTTAATTATGGTGAAGCATCTGATGTCATTAACGACTTGAACTTGAACATCAAAGCGGGCGAGAAAGTTGGTTTAGTCGGCCGCTCTGGCGCAGGTAAATCTACATTGGTAAATTTGCTAATGCGATTTCATGATGTCGAAAAAGGCCACGTTGCAATTGATGACCAAAAGATCACCGATGTCACTCAGGACTCTTTGCGCTCGATGATTGGCATGGTGACTCAAGATACCTCATTACTGCATCGCTCAATTCGTGAAAACATTTTGTATGGCGACCCAACCGCATCTGATGAACAATTATTAGCAGCGATTGAACAAGCCCAAGCTAGTGAGTTCATTAAAGACTTATCAGATCCCTTTGGTAATACTGGACTTGATGCACAGGTCGGCGAGCGCGGTGTTAAATTATCAGGTGGTCAACGCCAACGTATCGCGATTGCCCGTGTGCTGCTTAAAAACGCGCCAATTTTGTTACTCGATGAGGCAACATCAGCTCTCGATTCTGAAGTAGAAGCAGCGATTCAGGAAAGTTTATATGAATTAATGCAAGGTAAAACTGTGATTGCCATTGCCCATCGTTTATCAACCATCGCAGCAATGGACAGGTTAATTGTCTTGGACAAGGGCAAGATTGTTGAACAAGGTACGCACCAGGAATTGATAAAGTCGGGGGGTATTTATGCGCAGTTATGGGCACACCAAACAGGTGGCTTCCTCGGTATAGATTAATCGCTTAATAAAATAACGATTCGTTATCCCCTACTAAGCCGTTCAATGCATGTTGAGCGGCTTTTTTAGTGGTTTAATCAAGCTCTAATTAAACGAACCCAGTCAATCACACATGTATTGGGTTACCTGCGAAAACTGAGCATTCCACAAAAAAGATCAGAGATGTAGAGGGAATTAGAAATAGAAATAGAGATAGAAATAGAGTTAGAGACAGACACAAAAATAGACTTAGATTTATGAAGTAAGTAAAGAAAACACAACGACTTTAAAGTACGAATTTAATATTTGAAATGAAGAATTTTTAGATAGGTAAAACAGGAATAAAAAAGAAATGGTGGTCGATACTGGGCTCGAACCAGTGACCCCCTCCTTGTAAGGGAGGTGCTCTCCCAGCTGAGCTAATCGACCTGGGATTTCATAATGTTTTAATTCTTTACGAAAAGAATGGTGGTCGATA
>NZ_MCUF01000018.1:104558-160869 GCF_002873615.1 Shewanella sp. 10N.286.51.B7 | reverse complement strand
GTTGAGGAGGATCAAGTAAATTATAAAAATCTAATTGAATAAAATATAATTGAAAAAAATCTAATGAATGTGTGAGGTTTTTCTTTAGCTGCTGATTTTTATGGTAATTAATGTTATTTCTAACTAGTAGCTATTATGTAAGGTGGTTTTTTAGTGATTTTGAAACAAGATTGAGATCACAATTTTGATATTTGACTATATCTAAAGTGATAGATGAAGGTTGCATAGGGGTAAATTGTTAGGGTGTGTTTAATATGCACTGCAGTAAATACAGTGCATATTGAGTGCGATGATGAAGTATCGCCTAAATCTAAATAACGTAGATGAGCTAATTGCCTATTATGGCTGTTGACGAGTTGGTGCTAACACAATTTCTCGCACACAAACATTTTGTGGCATTTCATAAGCAAAGACGGCTGTTTCTGCAATATGTTCAGCAGCTAATACACCGCCCATCACTTCTTTCCAATCTGCGTAGCCATCTTTAATGTCTTGGCTAGTGGTATGGCTGAGCAATTCAGTTTCGACAGCGCCTGGTGCAATCGTCACCATACGCACATCGTCCATTGCCACTTCTTCACGGATGTTTTCAGTGAGGGCATGAACAGCGAATTTAGTCGCACAATAAGCTGCGTGATTAGGGAAAGTTTTACGACCCGCAACTGAGCTAACGTTAATGATAGTGCCTGTTTTGCGTGCCTTCATATCTGCAAGGACGCAGTGGATACCATTTAAAACACCCATCACGTTAACGTTGAGCATTTGGCTCCACTCTGCTGGATTTTGCACATCGGCTTGACCTAATAACATCACGCCAGCGTTATTAATCAAGCAACCTACAGGGCCATACTGTGCTTCTGCACTAGCAATAGCAGCCTTCATTGCTGTCGCATCGGTCACATCGACACTGATGCTTAAGCTATTTTCAAGTTTAAGCGCTTCCATTTTTTCTACACGACGAGCAAGTAATAAAAGTGGGTGGCCTTTAGCGCTAAATGCTTTAGCCATCGCTGCGCCAATACCTGAAGATGCACCAGTAATTACGATAAGTTGTTTCATGATTTTGACCTCTGTTTGTAAGTTGTGAGAATTATAGAGAAAGACTTATTGGTGATATATAATCAATAAAGAACATAATTGTTTACATATGACCTCTAATGGAGAGTGAGTTGAATAGTGATATAAATTTAGTCGATATCCGCGCGTTTGTTGTTATTGCTGAGTTGGGTAACTTTACTCAAGCTGCTGAAGCCTTGGGCTGTTCTCGATCCCATATATCTAAGCAATTACTTAGTTTGGAGACGTTTTTAGGGGTGACCTTAATTGTCAGAACGACACGCACTCAACGTTTAACTGACCAAGGTGAGAGTTTTTTACTGCAATGTCAGCAAGCGTTACATCAAATAGAGCAAGCTGTCAGTATGACGGTGGATAGTGCTGAACGTCTCAAGGGGAATATTTATATTAACTGTGTTGGGGGCTTTTTAGGCGAAGAAATCGTTGTTGCATTAGTGAATGACTTTATTCAATTATATCCTGATATCACCATAGATTTAGATTTCAGCAGTCAGCGAGTCGATCTGATTGAAGATCATTTTGACGTGGTGTTTAGAATGGGGGAGTTGGCAGACTCTGGGCTTATTGCACGTAAGTTAATGGATATTAAAAACTGCACGTTAGCATCTCCAAATTATTTAGCTCAGCATGCGATACCTGCGCATCCTACCTTGCTTAATCGACATACTTGTATTGTGGGATCAATAAACCATTGGCGTTTCGCCCATAAAACCAATACTCACGAAAGTGTAGAAGTGGCGATAAAAGGAAGTTTCAGGTGTAAAAATGGTAGAGCAATGAAACTCAGTGCATTAGCTGGCAATGGCATAGTGAGGCTACCTTATTTGTATTGCGCTGAAGAAATAAGTCAGCACCAATTAGTCGAAGTATTTCAAGATTGGCATATTCCCGATACACCGTTTTATGTGCTCTATCATAAAGACAAATTTCAACCTGAGCGATTGAAAAAATTTATTCAATTCACCTTAGATAACTTTAAAAGTTATCTACCTGATTTATAGGAAAACTTAAGAATAGCATGCCAAAATAGATTAACATTTTTACATTATTTTTGATTGTTTAAACATTTATCTGCCGATTTCTACTATGTTTATTAAACAATAATAATTGGGAATGATGGATGCAAAAAAGACTAGCGCTAGCTTTCTGTTTACTTGTGTTTGCCAGCAATGTGCAAGCCAGCGGGCTTTATTTTGAAGCGCGAAGTGACAGTATGGGCGGCACTGGTATAGCTGCATCAAATCGTATTGGCGCAAGCTTTATTAATCCTGCTTTACTTTCCATTCTCACTCCCCATTCAAGTTATAGTGCTGCTGAGATAAAAAAAGCACAACAGTTCTCTTTGCTGCTTCCTGTTGTGGGGGCTGAAGGCGCCGATAGCGATAACATGATTGATAAATTCGACTCTTTGCAGGACTCTTATGATGGGCTGGAGGCGGCAATTAATTCGGGTGATAGCAGTGATGTTGAAGGTTATCGAGATGACTTAGTTATTGACTTGGAATCATTAAAAGGCAATCGCGCCGAGTTATCAGCTGGGATCGGCGCTGCGATTGTTATTCCTAATGAACGTATGCCAATGGCCGTGTTTTATAAGAGTTATCTCGATGCTGTTGGTATTGCTGATATAGCACAGTCGGATATAGATACATTAAATACATTAGATCCTCTTAACCCTCCAGCTGATATTACTGATTTAGATTCTCAAGGTGTTGTACTTGCTGGTGGGGTGACAGATTTTGGTGTGGCGTTAAGTTTTCCGTTATCGATTGTGAACATGCCAGTAAGAGTGGGGATTTCACCTAAGTTTCAACGTATCGACACTTATCATTATTCAGTGAACGCCAATAATTTCGATGCCGATGATTTTGATGATGATAAGTACCGCAATAATGAGAACGTATTTAACCTTGATATCGGGGTCGCTTTTGAGCCATTAGATGCCCTTACTATCGGTTTATCAGCACGTAATTTATTCAGTAAAACTATCAAAACAGTGGAAGCCCAAGGGCGTGAATTTCATTATCAAGTGGAGCCATTAATTACTGCTGGCGCAGCATATGATTGGACATCGATAATCTTAACCACAGATATTGATCTCGTTGAACATAGCCGATTTAAAGAGTTTGATGCCGTTCAGTATTGGCGTATGGGAGGGGAGTTTAAAGCAACAGACTGGTTGTCGCTTCGTATGGGCTACCGTCATGATTTGAAAGATAACAGTGTCGATATCTACTCATTTGGTACTGGCTTTGCCATTGGTCAAGCATTCAAGCTTGATATGAGTGGTAGCTATGGTGAAGATGACGCCATTGGGGCAGTACTGCAAACCTCTTATCACTTTTAGGCTGACTTGGTGTAGATTCGCTTCGAAGCAATCTATCCTATTTCTAGTGCATACCTAGTGCATACCTAGTGCATGCCTAATGAGTTACCTCTCAGCCACTTTTATCCTGCCGACAATTCAATTAATGACTTTATCGTCAACACTAAGGCACTTAAGCCGCACAATACCAATGTGGCTGTGCGCGTTTTTTGTTTATCCACTTTGTTGCTGAGTTTGCCCGCGACAAAACTGCCTAAAAATACTGATGGTAAGAGCATTAAAGACAACCAAACATGCTTCATTTCAACTAAGCCAACGATGAATAAAATGATCATTGCGATCATAGAGCTGAATACAAAGAAAATCGATAATGCCGCGCGAAATTGCGGTGCATCTTTTCCGGCTAATAAAATAGCCAACGGCGGGCCACCAATAGCGGCAATATTACCGAAAACCCCAGAAAGAATCCCAGCGATAAATAGCGTGAAGCGATTGACTGGTGCGGTGATTTTATAAAAACTTAGAATGACAGCACTGGCAACAATAAAGGCAATAGCCAGACCTAATATGGATTGCGGCGCAAAGACCAGTAATGCTGCGCCAAGAAAGCCGCCAGGTACACGGCCAATGAGTGCATATTGAAGTCCGTTGAATTGCAGGGATGTGCGCTCACGTAATAAAGTAAGCAAAGCGATTGAAAAACCGCAAGCAATAACAGGGGCAGGTACAAGTTGGGGATCAATAATATACAGCAATGGGCTAGCAACAACAGCTAAGCCAAAACCAATAAGCCCTTGAGTGAGTGCACCGAGAAATATAATAGCCGATGCCAGCATCAAGGTTTGCGGATCGATAAATGCCATAGTGTTCTCTTTGAGTGCAAATTTGACTCAAGTATTGTCATACTGCGAAGAGGAAGGGGAGCTTATCAATGAAGGCTTACACCGTAATGTAAGCACAAAATTGATTTATTATCACACTTGCCAGCCAGCTTGAAAGCATACTGACAATAGACTTAGTCGTCTAAGTCTTCCCACTCAATACCCATTTGATCCATTAGTGCTTTTGCTTCACTTGGAATGCTATCAGGGCCTTCTTTAGATAAGTCATCATCATTTGGTAGAGGCTGGCCAGTGTACGCATGTAAAAAGGCTTCACACAAAAGTTCACTGTTGGTTGCATGACGCAAGTTATTTACCTGACGGCGAGTACGTTCATCGGTTAGCACTTTTAGTACTTTTAAAGGAATCGATACCGTGATTTTTTTAACTTGTTCATTTTTTTTGCCATGTTCGGCATATGGGCTGATATAGTCGCCATTCCATTCAGTCATTAACTCACCTTTATACGATAGATTCGTGGCAGATTTTAACTGCTTATTTATTACAGTCAAATTATTGCTGTTATTCTATAACGAATGCAAATAGATTTCTTTATGTTTAGACGTCTAAACGTCTAATTTGTGTTGACGATCTGATTTAGCTTAGGTACATTTAGCCATCTAGACATCTCTATCGTGTATTATTCATGAGTGTGTCAATCTTCAGGAGATTATTATGACCAAACATCGCGCTGCTACACTTGCCGTTCGCCAAGGTATCGAATCCGATACTCAATATGGCGCAGTAGTCCCGCCGATTTATCTTTCGACTAACTACTCGTTTGATGGACACACAAACCCAAGAGAATTCGACTACAGCCGCTCTGGTAACCCAACCCGTTGCGTTTTAGGTGAGGCAATAGCCAAACTTGAAAATGGTGCTACAGGTGTTGTGACATGTACCGGTATGGCAGCGATTACTTTAGTGACTAGCTTGCTTGGTCCTGAAGATTTATTAGTTGTACCACATGATTGTTATGGTGGCAGTTATCGACTGTTCACTAATCTTGCCAACAAAGGTCAATTTAAATTAATCGTAGTTGATCAAACTGATGATAAAGCACTGGCAGATGCGATTGCGCAAAAGCCTAAAATGGTTTGGTTAGAAACTCCGTCTAATCCGTTATTACGTGTTGTTGATATCAAAGCGATTGTGGCTGCGAGCCATAAAGTGGATGCTTTAGTTGTTGTTGATAACACCTTTCTTTCGCCTATCTTGCAACAACCGCTAGAGCTGGGCGCTGATATTGTGATGCACTCGACCACTAAATACATCAATGGTCATAGTGATGTGGTTGGCGGCGCTGTCGTGGCTAAAGATGCTGAACTTGGTGAGCTATTACATTGGTGGTCAAACACTTTAGGTCTGACAGGTTCAGCCTTTGATAGCTACCTAACTTTGCGCGGCATTCGTACATTGGCTGTACGTATTCGTGAGCATCAAACCAATGCACAACGAGTGATTGAAGTCCTTCAAGCCAGTGATGTTGTCGAAAAAGTATATTACCCAGGGTTAAAAGACCACCCAGGTCACGATATTGCCGCTAAACAGCAAAAAGGCTTTGGCGCTATGTTAAGTTTTGAACTTAAAGGTGGCGAAGCTGAAGTCGTCGCTTTCTTAGAAGCCTTATCAATATTCAGTGTTGCTGAAAGCTTAGGCGGAGTGGAAAGCTTAGTTGCCGTACCTGCGACAATGACACACAGAGCAATGGTGCCAGAAGCCCGTTATGAAGCTGGTATTAAAGATACATTGCTGAGATTATCAGTCGGTATTGAAGATGCTGAAGATTTGATTACTGATATCCAAGCTGGTTTAGCTGCAGTTGCTGAGCTTTAAGCTAATAAATTAGATTGTCATAAGTTAAGTCAGTAAGATTTTATTGTTGCCATATTCAGTACATATGGCAGCGCAAAAAGTGGTTTAAGGAGTTACAAATGACCCGCAGTCATTTACATAAGTTTGGTGGTTCAAGTTTAGCGGATGCTGATTGCTATCGCCGCGTCGCCCATATTTTGCTTACTCATGGAAACTGTGATGATTTAGTCGTTGTGTCTGCTGCGGGTAAAAGTACTAACTTTTTGTATAAGTTATTATCGCTTCGTGAAACAGGTGAATTGTGGCAAGAAGAGCTGCAAGTACTTGTGAGTTATCAACAAAACCTCATTGAACAACTTCTTTCAAATGAACAAGCTCGTGATTTACGTGAACGATTATCTACTGATAAGTCTCAACTTATCAGCTTACTATCTCTTGAGCAGCGAAATGAGTTCCAACTTAATCATGTCCTGAGTTTTGGCGAACGTTGGTCAGCTAGACTCATGGCTGCTTTGTTACGTGAATCTGGCGTGGCGGCAATTAATGTTGATGCGTGTTCTATTCTTGTGGCAGATGAAGGCGTAGTGCCAAACATTCGCATTGAAGAGTCACGTCAAAGAGTGCAAAAACTTCTTGAAGCACACCCTGATGAGCGTTTGGTTATTACCGGATTTATTTGCGCGAATCAACATAACGAAACCTTATTACTGGGCCGTAATGGCTCTGACTACAGCGCGACGTTAATTGCCAGCTTAGCGGACATTGAACGCGTGACAATTTGGACTGATGTAGAAGGGGTGTTTAATGCCGACCCTAATAAAATCAGTGATGCAAAGTTACTTAATAGCATGTCGCTTGCTGAAGCTGACCGCCTTGCGCATTTAGGCTCCCCTGTGCTTCACAGCCGCACACTACAGCCTCTGTTTGATACAAATGTCAGCTTAGCAGTGCGCTCAAGCTATGCATCACATACCGACTTTACCTTAATCGCGCCACAAAGCTCATCGGCAAGTGCGCCAGTGGTGACTAATCTAAACGAAGTGGTGCTGTTTCGGATTAAGCAGCAGTCACCAACACAAGACCTAATTGATTTACTCGCCCAGGAGGGGATTGCTCCTCTAGCCTACTGGACATCGGCGCATCATAAGGTCGAATTAGCTTTTACGCTTGAGAATCAAAAGCAAGTACATAGTTTAATTGAGTTACATGCCGAAACGCTGGCGATCACTGATATCTGTGTGAATAACGATTTAGGCCTAGTTGCTCTAGTAAGCGCCGATGCCGAACATTACCGTCGTAGTTTTGCGCGTTTATTAAGTCGTGATGCTAAACCTTTATATCAAGATGGATTAAGTCTTGTCACTTTAGTGCCTAAACCACAAGTGAATTTATTGACCCAAAAGGTCCACCGTCGCTGCGCAGGCCCGCGCATGCGAATTGGTGTTTTACTGTTAGGTGTCGGTAATATTGGTGAAGCATGGATCGATCTATTTCAACGCTCATCAGCATCATTAAACCGTGAACTAGAAGCGACAGTGCAACTAGTTGGTTTGTTGAGCTCGAAAGAGGCATTAATTTGTCCTCAAGGTATTGATATCAATAACTGGCAAGATGACTTTGATACCACAGCTAAAAAGTGGGATTACCCAAGTTTATTCGAACAGTTAGAACAGCTTGATTGCGATGAGTTAGTTGCATTAGATATCAGTGCTAGCGCGAGTTTAACACTGCAATACCCAGAGTTATTTGCACGCGGCATTCATATGGTGAGTGCAAACAAACTCGCCGGTTCTGGACCATTGCCGTTTTACCGTGAACTGAAACAACAGCTCAGTAATCGCCGCTTATTTTGGCGTTATAACGCCAGTTGTGGCGCAGGATTACCGATTCAACATGCATTAAATGACTTGCGTAATAGTGGTGACGCGATTGAAGCGGTTGGCGGTATATTCTCGGGTACATTATGTTGGCTGTTTGAACACTATGATGGGCAAAAATCATTTTCTGAATTAGTGATTGAAGCACGTGGATTAGGGATAACAGAGCCCGATCCTCGCGATGATCTTTCAGGTCGAGATATGCAGCGCAAGTTGTTAATTCTGGCACGTGAAATTGGTTTTGAAATTGAACTTGAAGATATTGTTCTAAACTCTTTAGTGCCAGAAACGCTAGCGGATTTATCTTTGGATGATTTCTTAGCACGCATCGGTGAGTTAGACCAAAGCATGTTGCAACAATTTACAGCGGCATCAGAGCAAAACAAAGTACTTCGCTATGTGGCATCACTCGATAAAGTCGATGGCAAGATGCACGCTGAAGTGGGCATTCAATGGGTTGATTCAAATCATCCTTATGCCAACTTAACCCCAGGCGACAATGTGTTTGTTATTCGCAGTGCATTTTATCAAGGCAACCCATTGATTATTCGAGGTCCAGGCGCGGGTAGAGAGGTCACTGCGGCAGCAGTGCAGTCTGACTTAGTTCAGATCTGTAAGGACCTACTGCAAGAGTAAATCGTGCTGTAGTTTAGTTTTACATTACTTATTAAAGGCTTATTCCTAAATGGGATAAGCCTTTTTTTCTAGCTAAATATTAGGGTTAGTCTATTAATTAGCATTCAATTAATTTGTACGAAAAACATTCTATTTAAGTGTGCCATTTTTGTTTATAGTGGTATTAAGTCGGAGATGGACTTCAATAAGAGGCTGATAAATGGATACAAAAAATCGTTTAAAAGATGACTGTTTGACGAGTGTAAATTCTGCCGTGTTGAGCAGTATCTTTTTATGCAGTGTTATGAGTTTTAGTGTGATGGCTAATATTCCTGACGAATCACCAAAGGAGTTATTGCAAACAGTGCCAGCAGCAGCTCAAGTTTGTCTAAGCTGTCACGGCGTAAATGGTGAAGGGCTCGGTGTTGTAGGGCCTCGTTTAGCGGGGTTATCCAGCGAGTATATTGCCGCACAAGTGAGTCATTTTCAGACTGGTTTTCGTCAAAATCCAACAATGATGGCTATGGCGATGACAGTCCAAGGCGATAACATCAAAGTGGTATCGGACTTTTTTGCTGCTAAACCAGTGGCTGAGATCAAGCTTCAGTATCGTGGTGATAAAGTGGTCATCGACGACATTGGCGAGAAACTAGCATATCAAGGGGATTGGCAACGGGATATTCCAGCTTGTACCAGTTGTCATGGCCCGTCTGGTATTGGCGCGGGTCAGTTTCCTCGTCTTGCCGGACAAGAACCTAATTACCTTAAGAATCAATTGTTGGCATGGCAGTCAGGAACCCGTAAAGGTGATGTTGACAATATGATGGGCAGCATAGCTAAAAAGCTCACCGCTGCAGAAATTGATGCGTTAACTCAATATTTTTCGGCTCAGAAATAAGGACATACGATGAAGCGATATTATTTTTCAGCGGCGGGTGTGTTATTTAGCATGAGCATATCGGCAGCAGAGTTACCTGATAGACAAGCACAACTTCCCTCAGTGGCGAAAGAGGCAAATGCGCAATACCTTATGCCAAGTCCATTATCCAGTATCCCTAAAGGCGAGTTCGGCGATAAAGTCAGAAAAGGCTATCAGTTATTTGTTAATAGTCAGCAAATGCGAGATACCTACGTTGGTAACGAACTAAACTGCGTGAATTGCCACATGAATGCGGGGAATAAAGCCAATGCATCACCATTGTGGGGTGCTTATATGGCGTATCCAGCTTATCGTAAGAAAAACGATAAAGTGAATAGCTTTGAAGAGCGAATTCAGGGCTGTTTTACCTATTCAATGAACGGTAAAGCGCCTGAATCTGGGAGTGAGCCTTTGGTGGCGATTTCAGCTTATTCATATTGGTTAGTGATGAGTGGATTGATGAATCAATTTGGCATTACTGGACCTGTGCCAGAAATGACTGATATTGAGTTGCTCAAAGGCGGAAATAGAGAGGATTTCCCTTTACCTGAAACTGTCACTTCAAAGCTCGATCAAAAGGAGCTGACTATGCTCCCTGGGCGTGGCTTTCCAAAGCTCGCAGCACCAGAGTTAGCCTATTCAGCTGAGCGAGGTGAAGCTGTTTACCAAGCTCATTGTCAGACTTGTCATGCTGATGATGGTCAAGGTTACAAAATGGCAAACGTGAGTGCTTTGCCACCGTTATGGGGGCCTCAGAGCTATAATTGGGGGGCAGGCATGCATCGAGTCAATACCGCAGCTAATTTCATTTATGAAAATATGCCATTAGGTAAAAGTATTCAGCTAACGGTTCAACAAGCTTGGGATGTAGCTGCATTTGTTAATGCCCATGAGCGTCCTCAAGATCCGAGATATAAAGGTAATGTCGCTGAGACTCAGGCAAAATATCATCAGCATGAAGGTTTTTATGGAAAACCCAGTGCAGTAGATCCCTCAGTGATATTAGGTTCTAAATCTTATCCTATCTTTCCTGCGTCTAAATAAGAAACATGGGTAATGAAACATGAGTAGGGAAACATATAATAAAGCCTGAATAAGGAAACATCCTTTAAAACTTCAATCATCTACGGTGCTTCGGCACCGATTTTTTGTTTTATACTGTGCAGCTACTGGCAGAAAACGAAACAGTTAGCTTTTAAACTTAACCCGTGAAAAATTAACTGAAGTCATATTCACGTGAAGTTAGGGTAACAAGGTATTTATAAGAGATGACAAAGAAAGAAGTTGTGCAGGTATATCGCCATCTTGAGTCTGACAAAAAACAACAAGTGGCTGAGCCATTAACGTGCCCAATATGCCTTAAAGAAAATAAGTGTGCTGTGACAGCGGGTTTATCAATAGAAAGTTGTTGGTGCTTAACTCAATCTGGCAAAGCAAAAATAGATCCTGAGTTATTAGCGGGACTATCTGGTAAAGCCTGTATCTGCCAAAGCTGTTATCAAAAGTTAACCCAATAACTAAATGAGATCTTATTTAAGTTGTGAGGCGAATTAGCATTGTTGAGTGCGAGCTTTACGCTGCGTTAATAATGATTGTTGATTTATTGTTAAATTCGCATGGTGATGTTGAAAGTGGTTGATATACTTAATTATCATCACATTAGGATCAACATCATGATAAAAAAAATACTCCTAGTTCTTGCTGTCATTATTGCTATTCCCTTCATTACCGCACTTTTCGTGAAACAAGACTACTTTGTCGAGCGCAGTATAGTGATTAATCAAGCTAATGAAACCGTATATGACTACGTTAAATACCTAAAAAATCAGAATGATTTTAGTAAGTGGGCACAGATGGACCCTAATATGGAAAAAACCTACAAGGGTAATGATGGCAGTGTAGGATTTGTGTCAGCGTGGGCCAGCAAAAACCCAGACGTGGGTGTTGGCGAGCAAGAAATTATTAAGATAATTCCCAATCAACGTATCGATTATGAGCTGCGATTTTTAAGTCCTTTCGAAGCCACATCGCCTGCATACATTAGCTTTAAACCCATTGATAGTAATCAAACTCAAGTTAATTGGGGGTTTAGTGGACATATGAATTACCCAATGAATTTAATGATGCTATTTATGGATTTTGAAACTGTGATTGGTAATGACTTACAACAAGGTTTGGATAATCTGAAAGTCATACTCGAAAACTAGTTAGATATTCTACTTCCCTCAAAGAACATGAGAAGGGAAATTATGTTATGACCCCCTAAAGGTGTAACACTCATTATAATGGTAAATATCTATGAATATGTGGGTGAACTGAATGAAAGCATAGTTCTTATAGGAACTGTCTTTTCTTTGCTGATTAAGATCGGGTAGGGGCGATATTGGTAAACTCATTTCTGCCCCAAGATTTGTTAGCAGCTTTAGTCAGCTAATGATTTCTAGGTTTGAATAAACATCTAAATCAAAGTCTAAATCAACGTCGTGGCGCTTCGCCCACACCAGAGCAAGAAGGGTGAAACTGCTCACCCCTCTTGCATCTCCCCAGCAGCCCCGGCGAAATTTTCTGAAAAGCGAAAGATTTCCAACGGGGGGATTGATCCAGCTTTAAACTTCGTTTGTTGATAGCTTCGGTCTTATTCGAAAATGCTAATGCTTCCGATGGTGCATCCCTGCACCGCGAAAGCTAGCCTGACGTCCTGTCAGGCTCACGCTATTTTCTCTGCGTTCTCAATTCAAATGGAGTCTTTTAAATGCAAGATCTACTAGCTTTAGCTCTTTACATTATCACCAATATAGTCAAATCGAAGAGACAATAAACCCAGTGTAGATGCGTTCAAGACCTTCGAAAACATGGATGTTTTCGCAGAGCCCACAGGGATGTGTTTACGGCGTGTCTTGGATGTATCTGCACATAAGCCTGCGGCAGGCAATGGATTAGATTGAAGTAATGGTCTTGAGTAACTAGCCCAATTTATATGAGGTATAAAATTGTTGCTCTTAAAACGTTTCTGTCCAGAAACGTGTTACATACCCATGTACGCATAAAAATCCTTTATAAATACCTCGTTACATGTCACGAGGTATTTATAAAATTATGAAGGCACTACAATATTAGTAGTGCCTTTTTTAGTATTTTAATCTAATCAATATGCTGATTTTATACAGTTAACGGCATATTTTTAGATGATTATCGTGTTGGTGTTTCCAATTTATGTGTAATGAAGGTAATCTGAATCCTCTTCTATTTGTGTCATGCCAATAGAAGCAATAGTTGCTGATAAACGCTTATGTGATGACAACAACTAAAAATAATGAAAATAACAATAAATACTTAACTCATTATGAGGTTTTCGATGGAACAAGTGACAGCGATTGTAAATACGATAAACGGCATAGTATGGGGCGTTCCCATGCTGGTGATGATTTTAGGAGTGGGATTATTTTTATCCATTGGATTGAAATTAATGCCAATCCTAAAATTAGGCACAGGCTTTAAATTATTATGGTCAGGACGTGATTCTTCTGATGATAAACATAAAGGTGAGATCAGCCCTTTTAATGCGTTAATGACCTCTCTTTCTGCCACAATTGGTACTGGTAATATTGCGGGTGTTGCGACCGCTATTTTCCTAGGTGGCCCAGGGGCACTGTTTTGGATGTGGTGTACTGCTTTAGTTGGGATGGCAACTAAGTTTGCTGAAGCTGTATTAGCGGTTAAGTTTCGCGAAAAAGACGGTAATGGTAATCATGTCGGTGGCCCGATGTATTACATTAAAAATGGTCTAGGCAGTAAGTGGGCTTGGTTAGGCACAGCATTCGCAGTATTAGGTTCTCTAGCAGGTTTTGGTATTGGTAATACAGTGCAGACCAACTCTGTTGCTGATGCTATGAGCAGTAACTTTGGCGTTCCTAATTGGGTTACTGGCGTAGTATTAATGGTATTAGTAGGTGCTGTATTGATGGGCGGTATTAAGCGTATTGCTGATGTTGCTGGCAAGCTGGTGCCGTTAATGACCTTATTTTATATCACTGCGGGTTTAGCTGTATTGGTGGTTTATGCTGACCAAGTTCCTGCGGCATTTCAATTAATTATCCACAGTGCATTTAACCCTGTTGCTGCGCAAGGTGGCTTTGCAGGTGCTGCAGTATGGGCTGCCATTCGTTTTGGTGTGGCGCGTGGTGTGTTTTCAAATGAAGCGGGTTTAGGTAGTGCGCCGATAGCCCATGCGGCTGCGCAAACTAATGAGCCTGTAAAACAAGGCTTAGTGGCGATGTTAGGTACATTCATTGATACCATCATTGTGTGTTCAATTACTGGATTAGCAATTATTGTCTCTGGCGCTTGGACGTCAGGTGAAACGGGCGCTGCACTAACATCATTTGCTTTTTCACATGCGCTGCCAATGGGTAACTATATTGTCGCTGTTGCACTTGCGGTATTCGCATTTACCACCATTTTAGGTTGGAGTTTTTACAGTGAAAAATGCATGCAGTATTTATTTGGTGACAAAGTGGTTAAGCCATTTAGATTAGTTTGGACTTTGGTTGTACCAATCGGCGCGGTCAGTTCACTTGAGTTTATCTGGCTACTTGCTGATACATTAAATGCAATGATGGCAATTCCAAACTTGATTGCACTGGCTCTATTAAGTCCTGTGGTATTTGCATTAACCCGAGAGTACTTCGCGAAACAAAAGGCTAAGGCTTTAGAAAGCTAATTAGCGATTAGAATTATTCAACACGGCATACACAGGGAGTGTATGCCTCTACAGACAAGGAAAACAAACAATGAAAATCTCAACCAAAATACTTCCTTTGAGTGTATTACTTACTGTTTCAATTGTTTTAGGTGGCTGTAACGGTATTTCGTTCAGAACCAATGCTGATGAATATATTACTTATCAAGGTGTTGCATCTACTGTGGACATTTATCAACCTAGTGAGCTGTATAATCATGATAATGAACCTCTTGGTGAAGTGATGACGACTTTTTGCGCTAATACTCAAGAGGCAATCGAATTTGGTGCTCCTAGTATCAATACACTACACAAAGAATTAAAAGTACAAACAAGAGAAAGAGGCGGAAATGCGCTCATCATTACTGACTGTGGCAAAGTGATTTATCCGGCTTGCTCTATTTATCTAGAGTGCAGTGGTCTTGCATACTTCTTAAAGTCTTAATATTAGGTTGGAGCCGAAGCCTGAAAAGAATTAGCGCTGATAGCGCTGCAATAGTTTATTCAGGCTAGAATAATTCATCATCTAGATTTTTACGTAATTCTGCTTGTTCTAAATAATCATCTAAACGACGTTTCACTTGTCTTTTCCGTTCAATAATCTCAGCTGAACGCTTATTTCTAGGCGTGACCATTGCTTCAATTTCTGTGTCATTGGGAATGGTTTCTGTAATATTGGCCATCGTTCTACCCTCTATATCATTCTTGACTAACGGTTTAGCGTGAGTCGTAACACCAGTGCTAAATGTAAAGGTAAACCTGCCCTGATTGTTCACAGGTTAGTTTGTGCCGGTAACGTCAATGTTGAATGGAACTGAAAATAGGACGGAAGAATGTCTGCGCTTACACCTCATCAGTCATATATTTTGAATGTAGCAGGTATTTAAATTTTTGCTTAATTGTAGAATCGAAAATTTTATTATTGCCATTAAAAACGCCACTCTGAATGAGTGGCGCTTTTAGTGCTTAACATGCTGTAATCATACGTCCTCAATTGAGAAAGTAATGTTTAAGCCTTATAAACCGAAGCTATATGAGTAACCTAAAACAATTTTAGCGTCATCTTCATCTAAGTCAGTATCTGATGCAGTGAATGACACTGTACCGTAATCTGTATCAGCGCTCAGTGACACATTATATTCAGAGTAGCTATCAGTATCGAACCAGCTCATGATGACATCACCATCAGAGTAGCCGTAATGAACGCCCAGAGACAATTTTTCAGTCAATGGGAACGTTAAGTTAGCTTGTGCATACATCATGTCCGCAGAGTCTAATGGCTCAGCAGCGATATCATCACCACCATTGACAGTGTGGGAGTATGAAACATCTAACCATTTCCATGCTAGACCAACTGTCACTTCACCAAAATCAACACTCCCTGGTGAATCTGGGTAAGCGTAGTAAAGGTAGTTGATATCATAGCTTAAGTCTTCAGTAATGTTACCACCGTAACCCGCATAGATATCTAGCTCGTAACTTGTGCCATCACCAAAATCGACATTTGAAGCCCAACCGCCAACATAAAAGCCAGAATCAGCAGCGTAATCAATGCCACCTTGCACAGCTGCGCCGTTATCAGTTTGGCTTACACCACGCCAAAGGTAATTTGATGTCGCTCCGATGTTACCTGTTACTTCTGCTAAAGCAGAACCACTGAGTAATAAACCTGTTGATAGCGCAATAGCTTTATATATCGATGTTTTCATTTTCATTCCCTCAAGTTTTTCTTATCACTGAACTTGTTGCTTAGTAATCGGGCAGCAATGTTCAATGTTGATTTTATCTGTATGAGGTATTGCTAATGGTGTGCCATGTTTGAAATTGCTACATTTTCAGATGTTTAGCTGTTTCTGCACCGACTTGTAGCAAAAATGTTGCATGGATATGAAGCAGGGTTGCACTTTTAGTGTGCAAGATTTGTGCGCTATTCCTGTACTTTAAACCTAGTTCTGTAGAAAAAAGGCATAAAAAAACCTCCCATGGGGAGGTTTTATAATTCAAGCTGTTAATTTAATTAACGCTATCTTTCAGTGTTTTACCAGCTTTGAATTTTGGTACAGTCGCTTCAGCAATTTGGATTTCTTTGCCGGTTTGTGGGTTACGGCCAGTACGTGCTGCACGAACTGAGGTTTCAAAAGAACCAAAACCTACGATAGAAATCTTGTCACCACTTTTCATGGCTTCAGTAACAGCTTCTTCAAAAGACTTTAGTGCGCGACCAGCTTCAGCTTTAGTCAGCTCAGCATTTTCTGCAATTTTTGCAATTAATTCACTTTTGTTCATGTTGTATTCTCTGCTTTCCATAGATGTGTTTATTTAAAACTAGATTAACATGCCATAAGCCATGGGGGTTTAAAAGCCTTTTATCTGATTAATGTGTAGCGATAAGGCATTTTGGCGACATTTAAGGCGTAAAATAGCCAATTGGGCTATTTCATCAGTGAAAATGACTAGTGACGAAGAGCCAAAAGTCATTTACTTTTTGAGCAGGCTATTCTTCTAATAGTTGGTAAAGCAGTTGTTTGACGAGTTTTGGTTCGAAAGGTTTGTCACATAAGGCGTTAACACCGGCACTGGAAACGTTACTTAAATGAGTGTCGTTTGCTTCGGAGGAGACCATTAAAATCGGAATATGTGATTGCTGGCTTTGATTACGAATGTATTGAGTTAATGCTAATCCATCAACACTAGGCATATTGTAATCAGTGATGACCAAATCAAACATTTGTTGTTGCATAAGCTCAATGGCTTTAGCTCCATCTTCGGCTTCACTGATAATTCTTATCCCTAAATTACCTATAGTGCGTTTAATGACGTTACGTGCCATTCGGCTATCATCGACAACTAAAGTTCGGATATCTTGGACATCGAAATGACTCAAATCTAATTCATCATTACTAATGAGGTCGATGGTTGAATTTAGCGCTGTAGCCAAATGATCGGCATCAAATGGTTTAGGTAAAATTGCCACGACACCAGATTGTCTGAATATTTCTAATTGCTCACGACGACATTCGCTAGAAACCAGCATGAATTGAATATCTTGATAGGCTGATTTTTGTTTAATAAAACTTAAGAGTTCTGTGGCCTCACCATCTTCAAAATGTAATGCACTAACAATTAAATCAGGTGTATGGCGGGCAATGATGTCTTTAGCTTCAGTAAGATTAGATGCTGTTTGAATGCTATCAACACCTTCTTGGTGTAATTTAGCAATGATGATTTTTCGTTGAACCTCTGAAGGCTCCAACAGCAAAATCGACAATTCACTGGGTGATAAATGGCTCATGCTACTTCTTCTTTTTTTTGTAATTGAGTCTTATGCTGTGCATTTTAACCTAAGGTTAGCTTTGAATATACTTATAACACCCGAATGGTTAACAAGTTCGCTGCAAGTACTCTTTGGTTTTTTGACTAAATGCGACCCAATATTGAAAGCTGAGAATGAGCAGTACGGTTAAGGCGATTGCTGGAATGGGAAGCTCAGTACCTTGAAACTCTACTTTTACATCTTCAGGGGTGATTTGATAGGCAATGATGGCGGTCGTGGTCAGTGCTAACGCGGCTAATGTTTGAATACCTAAGTAAATTTTAAATACCATGCTAGCCCAATGGGTTCGCTTTATAAGGCCGAAAAGTACCGGGATCACGCCAATAGTAAACAAGTCTATCCCTTGGATGGAGTATGAACGCAATAATGCAAGAATGGATAACAAAACATAAAATGTCATCAGAATAATGAGTCTGCGTGGTGGTTTGGTGCTGATAGGACTGAGTTTATTCATAGCGATTAGATATAGGCTGTAAGGTTTTAGATTTTATGTGGTGTAGAATACCGCGAGTAGAATCAATTTTGTGAGTTGTTTGCAAAAGAATTTAGGAAAAGTGAAATGACAGAAGCTGACTTTTGGTCACTGGTAACCCGAACTGAGCCGCAGCAATCTGAGCAGCAATGCCATGACGCATTAAAAGATAAACTGACGCCACTAGATGATGGATCATTAGCTGCATTCGATAAAATATTCGGTCAACAAATGCGACGCAGTTATAACTGGGATATTTGGGGCGCTGCTTACATCATCACTGGATGTGATTCAGATTATGCCTTTGCTGAATTTAGAGGCTTTATTTTGTCATTAGGTGAGCAGTGGTATAACAAGGTGATTGCTGACCCTGACTGCCTAGGTGATATTGAGTTTTGGCCCACAAAAGACGATTCGGCTTACCCGTTTATTGAAGATTATGATTTAATTGCTGGTCAACTGTATGAAGATAGAACGGGTGATGAGTTACCCTTTATTCCTTCAGGTCAACATACACCACAAGGTAAAAAGTTCAGCACCAAGAAGAAAGACTTAAGAAAGAATTATCCTAAGTTGAGTGCTCGTTTTCCGTTTTAAACTTACCTGTATTATAAAGCTGGACTCTTTTCAAATTCTTGAAGAAAAAATGCAGCCACTGCTTAATCAGTGACTGCATTTTTATTTGTATACGGTAGATGGCTAATTATCCATCACATACTTCTGAGCGTGTATCGAAATCTAAACCACGTTGTTCGCACTTTTGGTCTAAAAACTTACTTTCAGCGGTCTTCATTTGCTTGTCGAAGTCTTGATTTAGCTCGGCTGAGTACTCTTGCTCTGCAGAAGCCATATGTTGAACCATTAATTGACGATGTTCTTTAATCGCTTGCTCTCCTTGAGCATCAACATCAAATTGATAAGCGAAACTAGAAGATGAAACGACTAAAGCAATAAAGAAAGTTGCGGCTAAAGATAGTTTTTTAGTCATACCAGTCGTTGAGAAAGTCGTTTGAGTTGAGATGTTGTTCATATTATTACTCCAGTCATACACGTAGGTTTGTATTGGCGCTAATTCCTTGAGCGATAATTGCAGTGACGCTAACAGAGTTTTGTTTAACAGCTACCTTGTATTGGTACTGTGCGTTTGCTTGGGATGTATATTAGCGAAGTCTTGCTGAATGCAAACTGAACAGTGTTTGATGTATTTTTGAGCGTTTAGTTGATTATCTTGTGTCTATATAGGCATATTTCCTACAGCAAAGTTAACTGCTTTACGTTAAGCTGATATACAGGTTAAGTTTTTATACTAGTGGCATAGATTAGGTTTTAGATAGATATAGCCAGGAGACGACAAATGAAAGTTAAACATCTACTTATTGCAGGCGCATTAATGTGTAATGTTGCTATTGCAGATGAAGAAGTGATTGCGAACCCAATGACAGAAGAAGGGGTTGTAAAAGTCGAATGGCAAGAGCCTAAGAAATATCGCGACTTAAAAACGGCTACTGAAGTCAAATCCCGTTTTCAACAACGCTTTTTCGATACGATTACCGAAAATTTGAACAAAGAAGCTGAGAAAGTGCTTAAACCAAATCAAAAGCTTGAAATGCAAGTTTCAGATGTGGATTTAGCGGGGGATTTACGTCCTACATTTGGCGCAACAACTGCCAATGAGCTTCGTATCGTGAAGGATTTATATCCGCCAAGAATGACTTTTACTTACAGCATCACTGAAGGTGATAAAGTGATTATGGCAGGTGACGAGAAACTTATTGATATGAACTTTATGTATGGCACTCATTCAACTCGCAATCAAAAGCCGTTTCAGTATGAATCCACCATGTTAAAAGACTGGCTTAATAAAACGGTTGCACCAAAGCTTTAGGGCTAACATTTAACCCATAGCCAAGTATGCAAACACACTACAAACAGCTTAATTGAATTAAGCTGTTTTTTGTTGGTTATGATTTGAGAAATAAAAGCCATTCTTGGCAAATTTAGCCTGCTTTTTAGCTTCTGCACTGAGCATAGATAATTCATGATCACTGGTTTGTATCGTCAAATTCGGTGATAACACCCCTACGCATAATGAGATCAACGGATGAAGTACTTTTTTATCCTGACGATCATTGGCGTATACGGTTTGCGCTTGCCAGTGTTCATTTGAGTAATAGGTCCGTTTACTTTTTTCAAATTGCGCAACGATCATTTGAAAGTGAGTAATAGCCTCAGAGCAAGTGCTGATCATCACAAAATCATCGCCGCCAATATGGCCGACAAAGCTATGTTCGTTCTGGTAATGAGTGAGCAGATTAGCAACTTCCATAATGACTTCATCGCCACGTGAAAATCCATAGATATCGTTATAAGGTTTAAAGTGACATAAGTCGAAATAGGCCAAGTAGAAGGCTTTCTTTTGGGAACGTAATCGTTTCAACTCTTCTTGTATGGGTACATTTCCCGGCAAATTGCTCAAGGGATTAGCGTGTCTTGCGACTTTTATTCGGTATTCTGTTATGCGTTGCAATAAATCTTTAGTGTGGCCAATACCGATAAGTTTACCCTGTCGAAGAATGATAAATTGCTGCGCTACTGTGGTGGAGTGCTCAGAAGTGAGTAATTGGCTGACCGTTGACAGTGGCTCGCTGGCATCGATTTGAAAGACTTGCTTATCCATTACCGCACTTGCAGGGTGATTTTCATGTAAAGCTCTGCCATAGGGTGTGCTAAACAACTCTAAAATATGATTACGGCTAACAATACCTTTGGCTTGTCCATTATCTGCGATAACAATCGCTTGAAGTGCAGGCTGGTTGATGAATTGCTCGCTGAGTTGTTTGAGTTTAGTCTCTGGAGTCGCGATATTAGCAGGTGCACATAGGCTTTCAGCTGTTTCGCAATAGCGATTTTGCGGCGCTAATGGTGCTGATACTAATTCCGAACTCATGAATGTATTGGGTTTGATATTAGGGCGCCCTAACAAATACCCCTGACAATATGTGACTCCCAGTTGTTTCAGCATGGTGAGCTCAGCAGGTGTTTCTATGCCTTCAGCAATCACTTTACAGGTTAGGTTTTGGCATAGTTCCACAATGGAGCGAACGAATTCTTGCTTAACTGGTGTGCTATCTATCTGATGAATAAAATGACGGTCAATTTTGACGTAGTCAGGGGCTAATTCTGACCATAAACGTAATCCAGAATATCCAGCGCCCAAATCATCAATTGCGGTTAAGAAACCTTGGTTACGATAGTGGTTCAAGCAGTCTTTGAGTAAATCGATATCATCAGCGGGATACTGCTCTGACAGTTCAATAACAACATCTTCAGGGCGCAGTCCCATTTGTTTAATGAGTTGTAAGGTTAAGCCTTTGGGATGATCAGGGTCGAGAAGGGCTTTAGGTGAGATATTGATGAATAACTTGCCTTTCAACTCGCAGGTTTTAAATGCATTAATTGAGATGCTGCGACATAAGGTTTCTAACTCGCTGAGTTTATCCATATGCTCAGCCGTTTTGAATAAGGGCACTGGTGAAAAAAGAGGGCTGTGCTCTGGACCGCGGCTTAAAGCTTCAAAACCATGCACTTTCTGGTTAGTGATATTAAAAATTGGCTGAAAAATGGCATTGATAGATTGTTTAGCAATTATCTTATTCAGTTCTTTTTCTAAATCTATAACGCTCATCTAATCAATTCCATAGCAAATTAATTCATCAGTCTATGGCAGGAAAATGACAGAAATATGTCGTTAACAGTGAAATAGAGTTTAAAACCAAAGTATTAAAAGTTATGTCATATATCGCTACTTTTGCATTGGTAGGTTGAGGAAGGGGCATGTAGAACAAATAAAAAAGCAGCCTAATGGCTGCTTTTTTATTTGGGGCTTAAACAACACTTATTTAGTGTTTTGTTTAAATAAATGCAGCGTTTTCAATAACGCTGCAATTTTTTGTACGTGAGCTTCAAGTGCTTCTGGTGGAATATGACTAAGGCCTTGTAGCTCTTCTAACTCATTTGCAAGTTCCTGAACATACGGCAAAAAACGATTACTTCTTTGCGTAAAACCTTGTTCTTCAGTAAAGATTGCCACAAACTTACCATGGCCAGCTTGACGTAATTCGTCGAGTCTTTTATCGGCATCAATGGCTTGACGGTATCCTGTTTGCAGACTTTCTTTTAATTGCTGGATAACTTGGGTATACGGCATGATAGCCTCATTCAACATCATAATATTAAGCTAAATTATAAGGGGCTGGCATGTTACTAACAAGTCAAACGAAGGGAAAAGTGCCAATGATGCAACGCTTTGGAGAAAATAAAAGGCTTAGCGGCATTATGATGCTGGTTTTCCTTTGCCTATCAAGCTTGGTTATCGCTGCAACAGCTTTTGCTGCTGAGTCAGATAAACCGCCATTTTTTAAGGCTACATATCAAGGTAAAACAGTATACGTATTAGGCTCTATCCACATTGGCAAGGCTGACTTTTATCCTTTACCGCTGCAAATTGAACAAGCATTCGTCGATTCAGATGCGCTTGTCATTGAAGCGGATGTGACTAAAGCCAATGTGCAGCAATTATTACAACAATATGGTTTTGCTACTGCGAATAAACAAAGTGATTTAAACCAACGTTATCCTATGTTTTGTGCCAAAAACCAAACCATGTGTGATGGTCTTAAGCCTTTGGCTACCTGGCTTCAAGCAAACCAAATTGGAGTCGCTCGGTTTGCATCATTGGGTTTTAGCCCGGAAGCTGGTGTTGATGTCACGTTTGTTGCGAGAGATCTGAGTAAACCGCTACTTGAGCTTGAAAGTGTACAGTTTCAATTTGATTTGATTTCATCATTTTCTGATAAGACCCAACAACAGTTACTCGATGAAGCGATTAATGCGACTGACGAGGATATGTTGGCGTTGATTAATGCATGGCGCAGTGGCGATCATAAAGCGATAGCCGACATAATGGAGGATCAAGCGGAAGACTCGGATGAATTGCTCGATAAGTTGCTGTGGCAAAGAAACCACACTATGAGTAAACGTATTTTCGACATTCTCGCTGAATCCGATTACCAAACCTTATTCGTTGTGGTGGGCGCAGGTCATGTTGTTGGTCAGCAAACCGTTCCACAATTACTGCAACAAGCGGGTGCAACCGTTATCGATTGCTGGGATAAACAGTGTGACTAGAGTGTAAATAAAAAATATTTTATATGTTGGAATAACAGCCTAAAACGTATTTTTTTTACTGATGTATTACAAGTCGATGTATAATATCGATATTGAAACAATTGTGACGCAGTATTTAGTCAGTCTAAATACTGCGTTTCACTTAATACAGAAAGGGTGCTCTTTGAGTCACGATTACTCTATAGAACTAGCTTCGATGCCATCGTTGTTGTCACTATATCGAAAGATATTACTCACGCGTAAACCGGGTTGGGATCAGCAACCTTTGCCGAATGTTTATGTTCAGGCTAAAGGTATTAATGTTGCTGACAAAAAAGTCCGTCAATATGCAGATGTCTGTGAGTTCGATTTTGATGGCAAGGTATTACCGCCAACGTTCTTGTACGTACTTGCCTTTAGATTGCATGCAACTGTTTTTACTCATAAAGCGATTACCTTCCCGCTTTTAGGGATGATCCACTTAAAAAATAGCATTAGCTTGTATCGTCCAATTAATGCAGATGAAACCTTTGATGTTCAGTGTGAGCTCACCTCAAGCAAAACCACTGACACAGGGCTAGAGTTTGAATTAGCCTCTAAAATTTATGTGGGCGAAGAGTTAGTGTGGGAAGCATTATCAACTTATCTTTATCGTATTGAGTCAAAAGGGCGCAGAGCAAGACCACCACGTGGTTCAGATATGGTTTGGGAAGATGCACTCACTTGGAAATTACCTGAAGACTTAGGCCGACAGTATGCCAAAGCATCAGGGGATTATAATCTGATTCATTTGCACCCCATTGTGTCCAAACGATTTGGTTTTGAAAGAGTGCTGGCACACGGAATGTGGTCTAAAGCGCGTTCTTTAGCGGCGTTAATGCAGTTTATTGGCGAGCGTCCATTTAAAGTCGATGTGGAATTTAAGTTACCCGTGTTTATGCCATCTGAAGTGACATTTGCATTTGAAAGTATGGAAAACGGTAAGCGTTTTGAAATGCGAGATATTAAAGGTCGCCGTCCACACTTATTAGGCACGATGACCTACTTAGATAAATAGTTTGAGTAACTTGTTTAGACGAGTAAGTTTACGCTTGCAGTTAATCATTAAAAAGCCCGAGCAGATAGCTCGGGCTTTTTGTATTGTTAGATAAGCTGCAGGCTTAATCTGCAGATTTTTCGTGGTAAATATGCACATCGCGTTGTGGGAAAGGAATACTGACTCCTTGTGCATCAAATTGCATTTTCACTTCGCGAGTAATGTCCCAATATACATCCCAGTAATCGAGGGGGGCAGCCCATGGGCGAACAATGAAATCCACTGATGACTCGCCAAGTGTATGTAGCTTAATCATAGGCTCAGGGAACTGTTTAACCTTAGGATGAGCCATCACGATATCTGTTAATATCTTTTCTGCTTTAGGGATGTCATCCCCATAACCGATACCAAATGTCATATCAACACGGCGCTCTTGCTCTACAGTGATGTTATTAATGGTGTCGCCCCAAATTTTATTATTTGGAATGATCAGTCTTTGGTTATCTAAGGTTTTCACCGTGGTCGATACAAGGCTCATATGGCTGACGCGACCCGTTACACCTGCTGCGTTAATTAGGTCACCGACATCATAGGGACGATAAATTAGAATCATCATGCCCGAAGCAAAGTTTGATAATGTATCTTGCAATGCAAAACCAATAATTACACCCGCGATACCAAAACCTGCGAGCAATGGTGCTAATTCAAACCCAAGCTGAGATAAGGCAATCAATAGACCTAAAGCATAAATCACATTGCCTGAAATCGAAGTAAAGAAGTCTTGCAGCAAAATGCTAAATTGCAACTTAGATGAGTTGACGGCTTTACGAACCACCTTTCTCACTAGCTTGGCAACCAAGCTGGTAAGGAAAATAATGATCAAGAAGATGATGATTTTAAACGTCATCCCTGCGCCATTTTCCAAGGCTTGATTTTTAGCGATGGTCATCCATTCTTCGATAAGACTTGAGGCGACATCAAAGTTAAGTACGTCTTGAGTAATATCACCAGATACACTGAATAATGTTTGCTTGATTTGAGTCGTGTCTTGACCAAGAGCTTCGAGCATTTCGACCGCAACATTCAAGCTTGAGGTGTGCATAGCTAAGCGATCTTTGAGTAATGAAACCTTACTTTTCTGTTCAGTACTGACATCTGCTCCAGCATTAGATGCATCGGCTACCGCTTTTTTTAGCTGTGCTTGGGTGTAAGTGACTAAGCTTTCAAAGTAATCTGCTCTCAGCAACACTTCTGCTGTTAAAGCTGCTTCAGCATTATCAACACTGATATTCAGTAGTTTGCCCCAAGCGATAGTTTCGAGTTCAGCTTGTAGATAATGATCTCGGTCTTCTTCACGTTTGATAATTTGTTGCATAATGACTGCGTCATTATCTCCACCAAGCTCCAATTGGAGTTCAGTGGTTCTTTCATCGATGTATTGGCCGACTTTATCAAGAAATATTAATTGCTTATTCACTTGCGGAACTAAGTAAGCTAAATCGGGTTCTGGCTGATTAACTAGCGTAGCGAGCTCTTGGCGTAATAAATTGGTTTTATGACGAATGCGATATTCACTGACATCTTTAAGCTCACCTTTAGCTGTTTTAAGCCAAGCGACATCAGTATCAATGGTGTTTTGTAATTGTTGAATTTTTTTGCTTGTTGCTGGTTCAACTTCAGCAGCAAAGCTATTACCAGAAAAGCTAATTAAGCTGATGAGACAGCAAATAACAAACAGAATTCTTGGCATGATTAACGTCCTGTAGAATGGTAGAACGCTAATGATAAGTTATTGGATGAAGTTTGACGATAATTTGCTAAACTTACGCACTTTTTATTTTTAGATAGGCTATCTATGGCTGCCTTACAGTGTGCACATTGCCACAAACCTATTTCGGTCAGTAAAGTTACTGGAACACGCGGCAAAGGGTTTTCGGCGCAAATACAATGTTATCATTGTCAGGCGTGGTTAGGACGTCATGGTATGCTAACGATACTAAAAGTGATTGGTTTTTATACTGCAGTAATCGCTGGTGTGACGGGGTATTTTGTCGAAGGATTAGCCAATATTATCACCCCCGTTATTATGCTATCGCTAATACTGACGGGGGTAACGCATTTGATGGACCACCTGCTGGTTATTGAAGCGCCTGAAGAAGACGGTAAACCAACAGATGAAATCAAATAATTAGTCTACAACTTGAACTTGGATTTCTAGTGCTGCTTCAACATAATAAATACCACCAAGCACAACAACGCCAATGATGACCATTGTTAAAATAATACCGATGTTGTCTTTGAGTAAATTCATCATAGTTAAATCCTCTGTCTTGGCTGGCTAAGCTGCTATATATGGCTAATATTTTAGCGTTTTCAGCTTAAGCTAATCTTAAAATAGCATAACGATGAATGGCATAAGTTGCTATGGTGCGTCACGTTTTTTTATTTAAAGTGATTTGTAACACTCTATTGGTTGCTTTTTTTTGTAATCTTTTTAAGATAGCACTGATTTTTTAATCCAAGGATGAGTTTGGTGCATAGATTTAGACCAATAAAGCGCAGTGTTGTGGTATGGCTTTCAGCCATGCTAGTACTACTGTCGTTTGCGGCTTCTGCACATAACGTGATCCATGACCATGATTCATTAAGTACTAGCTGTACTTTATGTGTCCATCAGCATCAGTTTAATGCTGCACTTCCCTCAACCGAATTAAGCATCGCCATTGTTCGTCAGCACTTCGAGACTGTCACATACAACTGTCGAACTTATAGCAGTGTTCACCAATCGCTTTACCATAGCCGCGCGCCCCCTTTTTTCTCTTAATCTAACAACGTTAACCTTAATTTTTTATTCGACTATCACAGATGATGGACGAAGACTTGTTGTATTTTGGAGATAAAATGTCTTATTTAAACAAACGCCTTTCTTTAGTTGCAGTTGCCTGCGCATTCGCTTCAACTCATGCTTTTGCTGAAGATTCTAGCTTAACAAACCCTAACATTAGTGCGGTTCTTGATGGTTTTTATCAGACTGGAGATCGTGGTTTAGGTGGGCGTGAAGAAGGCTTCGGTTTGGGCGAAACAGAGCTGGCGATTAGTGCAAACATTGATGACATGTTTTACGGAAAAGTGACCGCGATTTTAGAGTCGCACGACGGTGAAACTGAAATTGAATTAGAAGAAGCGTTTATTCAAACTATGGGGCTTCCTGCTGGTTTAGGTATTCGTGCTGGTCGCTTCCTATCTGATGTTGGTTACTTAAATAATCAGCATTTACATACTGATTCATTTGTTGACCGTCCAGGTGCTTATCGTGCGTTCATGGGTAATCATTATTTTGATGATGGTGTGCGTCTAACTTATGTTGCTCCGACTGATCTATATTGGACTATGGGTGTTGAAGTCTTTAAAGGCGACAAAATGCGCGCTGCTGATATGTATGAAGAGCATGAAGAAGAAGGGCATGACGAGGAAGAACATGAAGAGCATGGACCACGAGAGTATGACACTGTAGGTGTGTATTCTGCTTTTACTAAATTCGGTGGTGACATTGGTCATTCAAGCTCTTGGCAGGTTGGCTTAAGCTACTTATATAATGCCAATGGTAAGGTAATGGTCGTAGATGGTGAAGAGGAAGAAGGTCATGCTGATGAAGAACATGATCATGAAGGCCACACTCATAGCGCATCTTACACGGGTGAAAATACTTACATCGCAGATTTTGTTTATAAATGGGCGCCAAACGGTAACTACAAATACCAACATTTAACAGTGAGTGGTGAATACTTCCGAGTGACGGATACTTTTTCGTTTGAAGAAGGCGACCATGGCCATGAAGAGGAAGATCATGATCATGAAGAGTCTCATGGCGATGATTATTTTGAAGGTTGGTACTTAAGTGGTGTTTATCAGTTCTCTCCTCATTGGTCTGCAGGTGTTCGTTACGGTGAAGTTGATACCTATGAACTTCATGGCGACCATTTAGATCCGCAAAAACTGAAAGAAACTGAATTAAGTTTAGCTTGGCATCACAGTCATTTCTCTACTGTCCGTCTACAATATACTAATCAAAAAGGTACAAACTTTGATGGTTTTGAAGACGACAACATTGTCTCACTTCAGTATGTTATGACATTAGGAGCTCACGGTGCGCATCAATTCTAAAAAACTCATTGTGATGGGGGCGCTTTGTAGTGCCTTTTTGACAAGCGCGGCGAATGCCCAGTTAAATGTGTTTGCTTGTGAGCCTGAATATGCAGCCTTAGCGCAAGAGATTGCGCCAGAAGCTAAAATTTATTCAGCGACAAGTGCAATGCAAGATCCGCATTTGGTTCAGGCAAGACCTAGTTTGATCGCTAAGATGCGTCAAGCGGATCTTGTTGTATGTGCGGGAGCTGACCTTGAAATTGGTTGGTTACCTATGCTGCAAATGAAAGCATCGAATAATAAAGTGCGTTCAACCGATAACGGTTTATTCTACGCAGCTGAGCATATTGATACCTTAGATAAACTTGAACATGTTGATCGTTCTATGGGTGATGTTCACGCAAAGGGTAATCCACATCTGCACTTTGATCCTCGTAGAATGTTACAGGTGGCTAATGCATTGTCAGAAAAAATGGCGGCATTAGACCCTGAAGGTGCAGCAGGTTATCAGGCAAAACTTACCGATTTCACTGACCGATGGCAGCAAGCTATCCCTAAATGGGAAGAGCAAGCGGCGGGTTTGAAAGGTAAAAAGGTGATTGCGTACCATTCAAGCTTTCGTTACCTGTTTAACTGGCTAGGCATCGAACAAGTGGCAGACTTAGAACCTAAACCTGGCATTCCACCTAGTAGTAGCCATTTAGCAAAATTGGTTAATCGTAGCCAAGAAGGCGATGTGATGGCGATATTAGTGACATCTTATCAAGATGAACGCGGTGCTAATTGGCTGGGTGAACGCACGGACTTACCTGTGCTAATTCTGCCTATGTCAGTGGGTGGCAACAGTGATAGCACAGATTTGTTTAGCCTTTATGATAGCGTTATAACAATGCTTACAGAGGTTCAATAAACTTATGCTAGATCTCGATTTGCTACCTATTTTAATTCCTGCATTTGTTGCTGGCTTACTAGTACTGTCTACTCATGTTGTATTAGGTCGCCAAGTATTAAAACGTGGGATTATCTTTATTGATTTGGCCATTGCTCAAGTGGCTGCTTTAGGTGCAATCGTATCGCATATGGACCACAGTATTGAGGAACTCCCTTTTTCTCATGTGTGGATGCCTGCGTTATTTGCATTGGTGGGTGCAGGTTTTATTGCTTGGTTATCTAAAAGATTTGCTGATGAACTTGAAGCGATTATTGGTTGTTTTTATGTGCTGAGTGCGGTGGCAGCCATGTTGCTGCTATCGAATGACCCTCATGGTGCTGAGCTATTAAAACAGCTAATGTCGGGGCAAATATTATGGGTTAACTGGTCTCAGCTCGTCCTGCCAGCCATTGTTTCTGCCGCTATATTGGCGTTAATCGTGATGAAACCACAAGTGTTAGACGGTGCAGGTTTTTACTTCCTGTTTGCCATTGTCATAACACTTTCGGTTGAATTGATTGGCGTCTACTTGGTCTTTAGTACCTTAATCCTTCCAGCCTTGGCACTGAATAAGTACCAAGGAAAAGGATTATTGGCACTTGCCTATGTGGTTGGATTTGTTGGATACATTGCAGGGCTTATACTTTCGGCCACTTATGATTTACCGAGTGGCGCCGCGATTGTAGCTGCGTTAGCTATGAGTGCGATTCTAATGCGAGTATTCCTGTCGATGAAGGCGTCAAAAACGGCTTCATCCCTAAGCAATTAAATACTCAAATCAGCAACACACTCAATAAAATCCGAGTCAAACTGTATAATTAATGATGCGTTAATGTTTAACGCATCATTAATTCATCTTGGCTGGTGTATAATCATTTAAGCTTACAATTGTAAACTGAAATCAAACAAATCATTGAGTCCAGCATCCGTGCTGGCTATACTGTCGCCACTTTCTTCGCAGGAGCCTGCTTGTGCTGTTAATTGCTCGTTCAATTATTCTTGCAGTGTTATTAACACTGGCGTTTTTTTTCGCAATCATCCTTTGTATTGTCAGACCAATGCATCGTGATAATGTCCATGTTATCGCTCGCATTTTTTCATCCGTTGCCCCAATCCTTGGCATTAAAGTCATTACTCGTCATGCAACAGAAGAAGACCCGAAAGAACCTAAAATCTATTTAGCGAATCATCAGAATAACTTTGATTTATTTACTCATACTTCAGCTGTTCCAAAAGCGACAGTGAGTTTAGGTAAGAAAAGTTTGGCGTGGATGCCGCTATTTGGGCAAATTTACTGGTTGTCAGGTAATATTCTGATTGACCGTAAAAATCGTCATAGTGCCTTTGATACCATGGCTAAAACAGTCGAGAAAATGAAAAACAAACTATTATCAGTTTGGATTTTCCCTGAAGGAACCCGTTCACGAGGGCGTGGTTTATTGCCATTTAAAGTAGGTGCATTCCACACCGCTATCGCAGCTAAAGCATCAATAGTCCCAGTACTGGCGTCATGTCAAAACCACATTAAATTGAACCGTTGGAATAACGGTGTGGTGATTGTGGAAATGATGGCACCGATGTCGACTGCAAATGTGGATAAAAGTGATGTTAAAAAGCTTTGTGCTAAGGTGCATGAGGCAATGTCAAAGCGTTTAGCTGAATTAAATCAAGAAGCATCGGCATTAATGGCTAAACCTCAGTAGATTTATCACGTATAATTAGCGATTAGCCGCATTATTTTGTTAACGGAGTTACTCCATGTCTATTGAAGGTCTTTTAAAAGAGCAGTTTGCTGAGAACCGTGAAATTATCCAAGCTTTGCTTGCTGATGGTTCGCAAGCCGATGCCGAATACACGATTGAGCATCACTTTTCATCGACTAATTTTGACCGTTTAGAAAAAGCGGCGGTTGATGCATTTAAACTTGGTTTTGAAGTGAATGATGCAGAAGAGATGGAGCTAGAAGATGGCTCAATCATTTTCTGTTTTGATGCAATTGCTAATCATGCACTTGAAGCTGACTTGCTAGATAAAGCTTGTGAGCAACTGATGCTTTTAGCGCAAAAGCAAAAAGTAGATTATGACGGTTGGGGAACCTTCTTTGTCGGTGACGAAGATGAGCTTGATGAAGAACAAGATGAAGAAGATGAGTTTTAATTAACTTGTTTCTGAAAAATCATAAAAAGCCCACTCAAATGAGTGGGCTTTTTATTGATAACTATGGAGATATTCGCTTCTACTTGGTTTTATAAACCGAAGTTTGGTTACGGCCATTTTCCTTTGAAAGGTATAAGGCCTTGTCTGCTCCTGATAACCAACTAGCACTATTTTTGGTGTCTTCTGACAAGGAATTGACCCCAATACTGATGGTGACTTTGATGATTTGGTTCTTATAAACCACTTGTGATGATTCGACTTTTTTACGCAAGCGTTCAGTGAAGTATTTCGACTCGTCAGCACTGGTATTCGTTAGCACCACTGCAAACTCTTCACCACCATAACGTCCTGCAAAGTCAGTTTCACGTAAAGATTGTTTTAAGATATGGGCTATATTCTGAATGACTTTATCACCAGCAGGGTGACCATACTTATCGTTAATTTGTTTGAAATTATCGATATCAATCATAATCATGCTGCCGTTTTCACCATAGCGGGCAAAGCGTTCATATTCTTTTTCAAAACACTCTTGCCAGTGACGACGGTTAAATAGTTGGGTTAAGCTGTCAGTCTGGCTGAGTTTTTCTAATTGCTCATTGGCCGCTTTGAGTTGTAGTTTATTAATCGCCACATCAGTCACGTCATAAACAATGATACTGATATGGGTTATGTTGCCGGTGAGCGAAGCCAAGGGCAGCAGGGTGATATTCTGATACATGTGATCAGCACGACCTGTGATTGGGCGATAGTTTTTAAACTCAAAGACGTATGGGCGTTGTTCCCAGCTAATAAACGAGCGGTTTTTAAGTAAAAAAACCGATTCCATTTTTTGAGTTAGCCACTCATTAGGCAAATCTGGAAAAGTTTCAAATAGGTTTTTGCCTTTAATGGCATTAGGCGATACGCCACTATGGTTTTCCATAAACCCATTCCACAACTGGATGTTGTAATTACGATCTAATACGACCAAGCCAACCTCTATGGTTTGCACCATATCAATAAGCCAGTGAAGTTCGTTCATTGCATTTTGATCAGTAGACATGAGTTAACATCCAACTTTCTTTATTATTTTAATTATTTGCGAATGTGTTATTCGCTAAATAGGTTGATTAATCGAGCAAATAACCCAGCTTAAAGTTAAGCGTTGGGATGGAGTCTTCGGTAAATAGCAGTAATAAATCGCACTGGACATTGTGATCTTCAATTTGGTAATTGATTTCCATTGCTAAGGTGCGTTGCCACTTTTCTGAATTGTCGTGGATTAGCTCATTCACCGTGCAGTGACGTCCTAAAACAACAGGATGTCCTTGGCTAAACTTCATATCTAATTGCTCAGAGATACCGTTAAGGAATGCACCAATAAGCACATTACCAGTGTCGATTAACACTTCGATCTCATTTGCAGTATCTTGTGGGTTTTTATGACCCATTAACTTGGCCATGTCTTCAAAGCTTGAATCATGAAATAACAGCAGAGCTTCACCAGCCACGCCTGCGCCAATAAAGCCTTGGCACAATGCTGATACTTTTGAACTTTCTTCAGTGGCTTTTAGTGCCATGGTCAGTTCACTGACTTCAAGGACATTTACGTTGGGGATAGGCAACATGACAAACACATCTAATAGGGTTGCCAATAAGTCTGCTGCGCGCCCCATAGCAACGTTGGCTATTTCTTGGCAAGCATCGCGTAAATCCACTTCAAACATCGGCGTGTCATTACCTGCATCTTTTAATGCTAAGGTCAGAATGCCGTACTCTTCGAGGATATTACTGATGGATTCGGCGCTGACAGGCTTTTGAATAAAATCCAATGCGCCTAACGCTTTGACTCTTTCGTGAGCTTTGATTTGAATATCACCTGACACCACGATGACCAATGCAGGCAAATCTTCTTTTTGAATGGCTTCTAATACTTCATATCCATCCATTACAGGCATATTGAGATCGAGAAATACGATCTCACCTTTGCCTGCACGGATAACCTCGAGTCCTTCAGCACCATTAGTGGCATAACTGATATCAACGTCCCATTCCTTGGGCAAGGTTCGCGCCATTTGCTTTCTGGCTAATCCTGAGTCATCGCATATCAAAATAGGAATAGTCATAGAGACAGATGATCCTTTAACGGGTTTTATTATTATTGAGTGTAGTTGATGATTTAACGCTTTGGTTAATTGCATTAAGCAACAGTAAGTTAGCTGCTGAAAAGTCTAAAACGTTACACCCTACATTTATTAAACATTATTTTACAACTTATTGCTGATGATTAGCATTAAAATTCGACAGTTTTTTGGCACTTATCGCAAAATTGTATCTTATATGACGCTTTTTTATGTTGGATTTGATGCTTGCGTATTCATTTGGTGTTTTTTGTGGGGTATTTCTGTTACTGCCTGTGTGTCTATTTGGTTAACTACTCGACAAGTGGAGGATTTATGTTAACTTGCAATCTGGACTGACCAGTAAAGGATGAACCATGGATAATAAACTCGTTGAGTTAAGGGTAGAAAATGGCGTTGCCCATGTCACACTCAATAGGCCTGATAAATACAACGCACTCAACATCGAGCTATTTCAAGCTATTGATAAAACCATAAAAAAATTACACAAAAATAAAGCGGTTAGAGTGGTTATTTTATCGGGTGCAGAAGGAAACTTTAGTTCTGGTTTAGACGTGAAAAGTGTGTCGAAATCTGTGATGCCTGCGCTGAAATTATTATTCAAGTGGCTACCTGGTAATGCTAATTTGGCACAGAGAGTCTCCCTTGGCTGGCAACAGTTACCCATTCCTGTTATCGCTGTTATTGAAGGTTTTTGTTATGGCGGTGGCGTGCAGATAGCGTTAGGCGCTGATTTTAGGTTTGCGAGTAAAGATGCGCAACTGTCGATAATGGAATCTAAATGGGGATTATTACCTGATATGGCAGGTCTTGCGGGCTTAAGACAAATAATGCCAAAAGATAAAGCGCTACAACTGACGTATACCGCTGACATTATCACTGCAGATAAAGCACTCGAGTACGGATTAGTCACTGAAGTGTATGACGACCCACATCAACAAGCGCAATTGTTCGCTGACAAGTTAATGCAACGCTCGCCAGATACGAATGCTGCAGTCAAATTGAGTATTAACAAAAACTGGTCTGGTACATTACGTAGTTTGCTAAGCCGAGAGTCTTTAAGCCAAATCCGTTTATTGGTCGGCAAAAACCGTAGTATTGCAGGCCATCGAGAAATTAAAAAATCAGCAAAACCTTATCAGGACCGTCAATCCGGTTGGTAAGCGAGCTGACTCATTATCGTAAAATGGGTTGGTAGGTTTACCGACCAACCATTTTTCGAGCAAACCCTTCAATATGTTCTAACGCTTCATCCCACCCACCTTGATTGTTGAGGTCAAGCTGCAATAAGTACTGACGATATCGATGACTTGTTTTCATTTGATTGGACTGTTTGCGTGCTTGTGTTTCAGCGATAGACTCGATGTTGCCATTCTCTGATTGTAAATCAAGAATTGGAAAATCCAGTTCAGCTAATTGTAACGGTATAGATAAATCACGGCTTTGCTCATCGATTAATTGTTCAAATTCTCGGTAAGGATTAATCACAACCAGTAAGTCTGGTTGCTGCAGTTTGTCTTGATGGAGCAAATTAATCACCATCCCAGCACTGTCATCAGCGGCAATGATAATTCGCTTTCCTGGAAATTGTTCTCCAATTGCCTCAAGTTGAGCCAAACATTCATTGATAACATTCTGTTGGAAATTTCTAAGTTCTAATAATTGGCTGGAGCTGTACTTTGGTGTTATTTGATAGGCATTAAGTTCAAGCTGTTTCTCACCCGCTTTGGTGACTTGGTCAGCTGAAGTGGCAAAATTAGGGCGATACAGGCCTTCAGTGGGTTTAATACTGATACTTGCCCAGCCTTTTGATGGAATTTGTTGGCGTAAATAACGAATAATGCCACGTCCGCTGGCGTGAGTGTCGGTTGGCCCCACAAGAAAAACAGCACCGTGCTGTTTCTTACCTTGCCATGGCTTAACCAATACTTCGATTGTTTGATCTTGAACGGTAATCTGTTGCTTTTCGGCGTCACTAATCGGTATGAATACGCTGTCAGATAACAAACTCGCACTTAACAGTGTGCTATTAAAAAGGTCGTTACTGAGCGCATTAAATGAAAACAAGCTCGTTAGCGCGAGTAAACTTGAGAAAAATATTGTGCGGTAGTGAGCGCGTCGGATTAATTTCATTACGATTACTTATACAGTTTTTTGAAAGGCATATACAAAAAAGCCCCGTACTAATAAGAAGTTCAGGGCTTTTAGCGTTATGTTAGCAGTGTATTATACGTGGCTAACTAATACCATTCTAATAGCATCTAGCTGGAATTGACTGTCATCAATGTAGCTATTGAGCTCAGCCATTTGATTACGGATATAGTCTAACTCAGAATCACGAATGTTAGGGTTAACCGCTTTAAGTGCTTCTAAACGTGTTAATTCACCGTTTAATTGCAGCGTCATCTTGTCACGAGCTTGTTCAACTAATTCAGCTAAAGCCGCTTGAGCTTGCTCTTCACCTTTGGCCAGTAATGGATGCAAAATTGGTTGAGATGCATTGACAAGTTTACTGGCAATATGACGATTAACTGCACTAAGCTGCTTATCAAAGCTTGCATAATCCACTTTATCAGACAGGTTAAGACCATTTTTATCCAGCAACACGCGGATTGGTGTTGGCGGCATATAACGGTATAACTGCGATGATTTAGGGGCACTGACATCAGCCATGTAAATCAATTCTAAGAACAAGGTGCCAGCAGGTAAGGCTTTGTTTTTAAGCACTGCCACACTGGTGGTACCGGTTTCAGAGTCTGTGATTAAATCTAATGCCGTTTGTACTAGCGGATGCTCTTGCGAGATAAACGCAATATCATCACGAGACAATGCTGTTTCACGGTCAAACGTGACAGACACACCATCTTCAGGTAAGCCTGGGTAAGATGGGAACAGCATGTGTTCACTTGGGCGCAGTACGATAGAGTTCTCGCCGCGATCTTCTTGATCGACACCGATAATGTCCCATAAACGGATCACAGAGCCGATTAAATGAGTATCAGAGTCGCGTTCAGCTAAACGTTCAACGAGTTTCTTTGACTGCTCACCACCATGAGAGTTAATTTCTAATAACTTATCACGGCCTTGTTCCATCGCTTGCTTAAGCTCTTGGTAACGAGTTTGTGTGTGATTCAGTAATTGAGTCATTAACTCTGGGTCGGCATCGTTCAGCACCGCTGTTAATTCGTCAGCGAATTCAGAGTAAAGAATGTGGCCACTAGGGCAGGTTAACTCGAACGAGTTAAGCCCTTGATGGTACCAATTCATTAAGCGCTCTTGCGCGGTATCTTGTAGGTACGGCAAGTGAATTTGAATATCGTTTTGTTGGCCAATACGATCTAATCGACCAATACGCTGTTCAAGTAAGTCAGGGTTTAGCGGCAAGTCAAACAACACAAGGTGACTTGCGAACTGGAAGTTACGTCCTTCTGAGCCAATTTCAGAACAAATCAGTGCCTGCGCACCGCCTTCTTCTTGAGCAAAGTAGGCGCCAGCTTTATCGCGCTCGATGATCGACATACCTTCATGGAATACCGTTGCTTGAATACCTTCGCGGGTACGTAATGCTTCTTCAAGGCTTAAAGCGGTTTCTGCTTGGCTCGCAATAATCAATACTTTTTTACTGCGGTGCTCTTTTAAAAAGTCGATTAACCAATCCACGCGGGGATCAAATTTCCACCAACTGGCACTTTCACTTTCAAAAGCTTGGTAAAGCTTTTCTGGGCTTAGGGACTGCTTGGCTTGATCTTGCGGTGATTTTTTAGAACCCATCATCGCATTCACACGCTCAGCAGTAACATATTCTTGCGGCATGGCTAATGGATGTGGATTAAAGAATCGTTTAGGGAAACCACTGACTGATGCACGGCTATTACGATAAAGAATTCGGCCAGTACCATGGCGATCAAGTAGCTCTTGCAATAACTCATCACGAGCAGCTTGTTTAACATCATCAGCCACATCTTCAGCCTGAATAACATTAATGCTAGGCATAATGTCTTTTTCGCTCAGCAGCTCAGTTAAGCTGTTAATGGCGCTGTCTGCAAGCTTGGTGTTGGCAGTGAGAGCTTCGGCGGCTTCTGCCACACTTTGGTAGCTTTTTTCTTCTTCAAGAAAGGCTTCATAATCGTAGAAACGATCAGGGTCGAGTAAACGTAGACGCGCAAAATGGCTCTGATGACCTAGTTGATCAGGAGTTGCGGTAAGCAATAACACGCCTGGGACTTCTTCACTTAATGCTTCAACAATTTGATATGCACGGCTCGGCGCTGTTTCGCTCCACTCAAGGTGATGCGCTTCATCAACGACCATTAAATCCCAATCAGCATCAATAGCTTGTTCTAAGCGGCGTTTTTTACGCAATAGCTCAAGCGAACAAATGACTAATTGTTCAGTATAAAATGGATTGTCGTTATCAGCATAAGCCTCTACACAACGGTCTTCGTCGAAAATTGAGAACTTCAAATTAAAGCGACGCAGCATTTCGACTAACCACTGATGACGTAAAGTATCAGGTACGATAACCAAGATACGTTCAGCACGGCCAGTGAGCAGCTGTTGATGAATGATTAAACCTGCTTCAATGGTTTTACCTAAACCGACTTCATCAGCCAGTAATACGCGCGGCGCATAACGACGACCCACTTCATGGGCAATCCACTGTTGGTGTGGAATTAAACCTACACGTGGACCTTGCTGGCCAAGTAAGTCAGAGGTAGCCAATTTATGACGCAATAGCTGACTTTGGTAACGAATACCAAAACGCTCTAAACGGTCAATTTGACCTGCAAATAAACGATCTTGAGGTTTGTTAAAACGAATATTGTGGTTCAGCAGAGTTTCACGTAAACGAACACTTTCATTCGTTTCACTGTGAATGCCGATGTAGGTCACTAAACCATCTTTTTCTTCGACTTCATTGACGGTAAGTTTCCAGCCTTCATGGCTTTCAATTGAGTCACCTGGATTAAAAATTACACGAGTTAATGGGGCTTCATCGCGTGAAAACAGACGGTTTTCATCGGCGGCAGCAAACAGTACAGTGACCATGCGTCCTTCGACGGCGACAACAGTACCTAAACCAAGTTCTGACTCGGTATCACTAATCCAGCGTTGACCTAAAGCAAACGGCATTTTTTACTCTCATTCGGGGCTGATTAAAACAAAGGGCGCGTATGTTATAACAAACGCTGCTAGATTTAAATTCTAGCAGCGATTTAAATATTCATGATCGACAATTTTATTTAGCTAAGTCTGAATTTGCCACATTATTGTCATCTAAATGACATCTTTATTCCCCTAAACTGACCTAGTAAACATCCGATTAACTATTGAGAGTTAATAGATTTGCTGGCATAGTTTAATTGTGCACTGATAGAGATTATCTATCGCTGTAAGTTTATTATATTTTTAATATCAGGAGTTTAAATTGGATTAATCCCTTAGTTACCCCTTTGCATTGAGCACTCTGGAGGCGCCATGGAACATAACGACAGAAAGTTGTTTGTACTGGATACCAATGTGTTACTGCATGAACCTTTAGCGATATATTCGTTTAAGGAACATGATGTAATCATCCCAATGACAGTGTTAGAAGAGTTAGACAATATTAAGGACAGAAAGCACGACATCAGTCGTGATGCGCGAGTCGCCATTAGGGCATTAGAGGATATCCTCGGAGGAAAGACCTCACCAGAACAAATCCTTAACGGTGTATCACTCCCTGCTCGCGAAGGTCATTTAGACGTTTCAGGCAGTTTATCCATATTCCCAGACCATCAAATCGATTTTACAGCAGGCGATCTGCCCGGTGATAACAACGATAACCGCATCATTAATACCGCTCTGCATCTGCAAAAAACTCATTCACCCCGTCAAGTCGTGTTAGTCACCAAAGACATCAACATGCGCCTAAAAGCCAAGGGTGCGGGCATTGAAAGGGTTGAAGATTATCGAACCGATCAATTAATTGACGACATTCGCTTTCTTGCCAAAGGGTTTTATCAATTTGAAGGTGATTTCTGGGGCAATGTTGACAAGGTTTCTACAGATCGCGTCGCCGGAAAAACCGTTCACCAAGTGAATATTTCAGAAGTGGGTAACGAACCATTTTATAAAAACCAATATTTAATTGATGAAGCCACTGAATTTTGCGGCAAGGTCGCAAGTCGCACCGAAACCCACCTTAATATTATTGATTATGGTCGTGACCGACTTGAGCATTTGCAGGCGTGGGGGATTAAACCAAAGAATATTTATCAAGGTATGGCGCTTAATGCCTTACTCGATCCTGAAATTGATTTAGTTATTCTTACAGGGCCCGCAGGTTGCGGTAAAACCTTAATTGCCATGGCTGCAGCACTTGAGTTAGTGGTTGAGAAAAAACAATACGAGAAGGTTATTGTCACTCGTAACACGCCTGAAATTGCCGAGTCTATTGGTTTTTTACCTGGCACAGAAGAAGAGAAAATGGCGCCGTGGCTGGCAGCGATTACCGATACTCTCGAAGTACTGCACAAAAATGATGTTAACCCGACTGGCAGCATGAACTACATTATGGAAAAGGCCAACGTGCAGTTTAAGTCGATTAACTTTATGCGGGGCCGCTCGATTCAGGACTCAGTGGTCATTTTAGATGAATGTCAGAACCTGACGGCATCACAAATTAAAACCATGATCACCCGAATGGGCGAGGGCACTAAGTTGGTGTGCTGTGGTAATTTATCGCAAATTGACTCAACCTATTTGACTGCGGTGACTTCAGGGCTAACCTACATTGTGGAACGCTTTAAAGACTTTGATGGTAGTGCCAATATTTACCTAAATGGCGTGGTGCGCTCACGCTTGGCTGAATTTGCTGAAGAGCATTTATAGCAAGTAGCAAGTAGCAAGTAGCATGTAGTAAGTGTGAATTGATGATAAAGGCATCAACTCACAAATCATTAAGCCATCGGTTTTCATCGATGGCTTTTTTGAACATTCGATTAGCACCAATTGATTTGTATTAACTGACTTGTATTAACTGACTTGTATCAACTGACTTGTGAGCTAATTTACAGGCATAAAAAAACACTGATGTTCTAACATGCAAGTAGAACAATCAGTGTTGAGTTGTCTGCTGATGAATCAGACTAGCGCTGAGGGAAACAGCATTGTTTTTATTGTTAATTTTTACTCATATTAGGCTACGTGAGCCACTGCTTCTTTAACTAAACGACCAATTTCTTCCCATTGACCTGCAGCAATCATTTTCGGCGGTAACATCCAAGTACCACCACAAGCTAGTACCGCTGGAATCGCTAAATATTGATCGACATTCGATAAACTTACGCCACCAGTAGGCATGAATGACACTGGGTAAACAGCCGTTAATGCTTTAAGCATTGGGATCCCGCCAGATGGTTCTGCTGGGAAGAACTTAACAGTCTTAAGGCCCATTTCCATTGCTTGTTCAACCAAACTTGGACTATTCACACCAGGAATGATGGGAATGTTTTTATCTAAGCAGTACTGCACGACTTTTGGATTAAAACCAGGACTAACGATGAAGTCCACACCTGAATCGATAGCATCATCAACTTGCTCAGGGGTTAAGATAGTTCCTGCACCAATCAACATATCTGGAAAAGCTTCACGCATATTACGGATAGCTTGTGATGCACAAGCAGTTCTGTAAGTCACTTCGGCACAGTTCATGCCGTTTTCGACCAGCGCTTTTCCGAGTGGTACAGCGTCATCAGCATTTTCAATTGCGATAACAGGGATAACTTTTAATTGTGATAGTTGTTCGTTTAATGTCGGCACAGTATTTCTCACTTCTTACTCATTATTTAATAGGCTTAAATCAGGCTCAAATTTAGCCTAAACTAGGCATAGCATCTGGATGTATAATCGCACCTGCATGTTGGATGACAGTGCCAGCAAGTAAGTGACCTGCTTTGGCTGCTTGTTCTGTCGTGCCACCGGTTAATCTTTTCGCAAGGTATCCTGCGCTAAAAGAGTCGCCAGCTGCAGTAGTATCAACTACGTTTTCTACAAACGTCGCCGCAACACTGATCCTTGAATCTGGGGTGATCACCAAGCAAGGCTCACTGCCAAGTTTGACAACGATTTCAGATACGCCAAGGTTTGAGGTGCGCTCAATACATTGTTCAACATCAGTGTCACCATATAGCGCTTGTTCATCTTCAAAGGTTAAACAAGCAATGTCAGTGAATGACAACATTGTTTTGTAACTTGCTATAGCTTGAGCTTTATCTTGCCAAAGCTGTGGACGGTAATTATTGTCAAAAATAACCTTGCCGCCTGCTTCTTTAAATTGCTCAAGCACACTGAATAAAGTTTTACGGCTTTCACTGGTTAAAATAGCCAGTGAAATACCACTTAAATACAGATAATCAAAATCGATCAAAGACGCTGCCAGCTTTTTGCTGCCAGCTTGCTCAAATAAGTACTTCGCAGCGGCATCATTACGCCAGTAATAAAAAGAGCGTTCGCCGCAATCATCAGTTTCAATGTAATAAAGACCTGGCTGCTTGTTTTCAACATGCAATACATAATCAGTATTGATGCCTTCAGCCTGCCAAGTGTCTTTCATGGAAGTACTAAAAGGGTCATGACCTAACGCAGTAACATAATGGGTCGCTAAATTGGCACCTTGGGTAAGGCGCGCTAAATACAAAGCGGTATTTAACGTGTCTCCACCAAAGTTTTGCGCCAGCAATTCGCCTGATGGCCTTAGCTCAACCATGCATTCGCCAATAATCGCAATTTTTTGATTTTTCATATTCCAGTGCCTATTTAGAGGTTAAGTTACTTAAGGAAGTCTTCTCTTGAAGGCGAGAAAACATCGACCAGAATACTGTCTTCTTCTAGTGCTACTACGCCGTGCTCAAAATGTTTACGCGCAATAAATGCATCACCCGCATTAAGAATTTTTTTCTCACCATTAATTTGAGCTTCAAAGCTACCTTTCACTACATAACCAATTTGATCATGAATTTCGTGAGTGTGCGGGGTACCAATAGCACCTTTTCCAAAGCAAAGGTGAACCACCATTAAATCATCCGTGAAGCCTACAATTTTACGCTTAATCCCTTCACCGACTTCTTCCCATGGATGCTCATCTGCTTTAAAAAATATATTCATTGTGTTTCTCCGAAGCGTTTTAAATATTGCTAATCATCAATATTTAGTTATCATAATGCTTACTTTTGATTTGTAATACAATATGTTTTTATTTGTGTGAGCTAAATCAACTATTCTTTATTGGGCGAATTATAAGATATTTATCCGTAAAACGCTGTATAGCTTGAATATGGCCATTTGATTGCGAATGTGATCAAGTTCATTTTTCTGATAGGATTAGATATATCTATGACGCATATTGTATTACTTTATGTGCAGCTCTTAAATTTCATGACTGTAAAAAGGTGACAAAACCTATGGCAACGCAACCAATATTGCTTACTGAAGCCGAGATTTCGCTGTTAAGTAAAGAAGTAGGTCGTTCAAGCTTGATGGGAAAGACCATCGCGGCTAACCAGAAAGACGTCGATGCATTTATGCAACTGCCTATAGATATTCCTGGGCATGGTGAAGCAGGTGGCTATGAGCACAACCGTCATAAGCAGAACTACACTTACATGAATTTGGCCGGTCGTTTATTTTTGATCACTAAACAGCAAAAGTACGCTGATTTTGTTATTGAAGTTTTAGAGCAATACGCAGATAAATACCTTACTTTTGATTTTCATGTTCAAAAGAATACCAATCCAACAGGTCGTTTATTTCATCAAATTCTTAACGAGCATTGCTGGTTGTTCTACACCAGTATTGCTTATTCTTGTGTCGTTTCAGAAATGACTCAAGCTCAACAAGAACGTATCAAAGAACGCATTTTTGAACCTATGCTAGATATGTTCACTGTAAAATATGCCCATGATTTTGACCGCATTCATAATCATGGCATATGGGCTGTAGCCGCAGTGGGGATATGTGGCTTAGCCATTGGTAAGCGTGAATACCTTGAGCACGCTGTATATGGTTTAGACCGTGATGACACCGGTGGATTCTTAGCGCAAATATCACAATTGTTTGCGCCATCGGGCTACTACATGGAAGGCCCTTACTACCATCGCTACGCTATTCGCCCAACTTGTGTGTTTGCTGAAGTATTACATCGTCATATGCCAGAAGTGGATATTTACAGCTACAAAGACGGCGTGATTGGCAACACAGTGCAGGCGTTATTATCAACGGCTTATCCTAATGGTGAATTTCCAGCATTGAATGATGCTTCTCGTACCATGGGGATTACCGATATGGGCGTTCAAGTGGCAGTCAGTGTTTATAGCAAACATTACGGGCTTGATGACAACTTATTAGGCATGGCGAAAATTCAAGATGCTGTGTGGATGCACCCATGTGGCTTAGCATTATCGCAAGCATTTGAACAAGCGACCCAAGAACGTGAAATTGGCATGCCATTCTGGCCGAGTGTAGAGCTTAACGAAGGCCCTGAAGGCCAAAGTGGCGCACAAGGTTTTATCCGTATGCAGGATAAAAAACAAGATGTATTCCAGTTGGTAATGAATTACGGCCAACACGGTATGGGTCATGGCAACTTCGATACTTTAGGTATTACTTACTTTAACCGTGGCCAAGAAGTATTACGTGAATACGGTTTTGGTCGCTGGGTTAACGTTGAGCCTAAATTTGGTGGCCGTTACTTAGACGAGAACAAATCTTATGCTCGCCAAACGATAGCCCATAACCTGGTCACGATTGACGAAACTTGCCAAAACTACTTTGACGTTAAGCGCGCAGATGGGGTTCATGGTATCCCTCACTTCTTCGCTATCGACAGCGACAACATTAAAGGCATGAGCGCATTTGCCAATGACCATTACGATGGTTTCGACATGCAGCGCAGCGTATTTATGTTGAACATTGAAGAACTTGAAGCCCCGCTTTTATTAGATCTTTATCGCTTAACGGGTGAAGGTGAACATCAGTATGATTACTCACATCAATATGATGGCCAGATTATCCGTACTAACTTTGATTACACCACTCATCAAGAACTCGACACCCTTGGTGATAAAGATGGTTACCAGCATTTATGGCACGTTGCAGATGGCAAAGTAAATGACACTGCATTGGTTAGCTGGTTGCAAAACCATAATTATTACACTTGGTTAGGCACAAGCTCTAACGACAATGATCAAGTCATCTTTACCCGCACAGGGGCAAATGACCCAAGCTTTAATTTACGCAGCGAGCCAGCATTTACGCTACGCAGCAAAGGTGGCAACACGTTATTTGCTTCGGTATTAGAAACTCACGGTTATTTCAACGAAGAGTTTGAGCAATCAGTTAGTGCTCGTGGCCAAGTGAAAAATATTAAAGTTGTTGGCCACAATGAAGTGGGATCAGTCGTAGAGATTGAAACCGCTAGCAGTGTCGTTACAGTGATGATCAGCAACCAAGCTGATGCGACTAAAACCACTGAGCATCATCTAGATATCAACGGTCAAACTTATACTTGGACAGGGTTTTACGCTGTATCAAGCCAAGCGACAGTGCAGGAGAAGTAACATGAGTTATCAACCATTATTAATCAGCTTTGATGAAGCAATTGAGCTACGTAAAGAGCTGGGTCAAGATACGCTTCTTGGCAATGCATTGAGCCGTGATATTAAACAAACAGACAGCTATATGGCCGAAGTGGGCATTGAAGTGCCTGGCCATGGTGAAGGTGGTGGTTATGAGCATAACCGTCATAAGCAAAACTATATCCATATGGATCTTGCTGGCCGTTTGTTCTTAATCACTGAAGACACTAAATACCGTGATTACATTGTTGATATGCTCACAGCATACGCGACCGTGTACCCAACACTTGAAAGCAACGTCAGTAAAGACTCTAACCCACCGGGTAAGCTGTTCCACCAGACGTTAAACGAAAATATGTGGATGCTTTACGCATCTTGCGCGTATAGCTGTATTTACCACACATTAACTGACGATCAAAAACGCTTAATTGAAGATGATCTTTTGAAGCAAATGATCGAAATGTTTGTGGTGACTTACGCTCATGACTTCGACATCGTTCATAATCATGGCCTATGGGCTGTGGCTGCTGTAGGTATTTGTGGTTATGCCATTAATGACCAAGAATCAGTGGATAAAGCACTATATGGCTTAAAGCTTGATAAAGTTAGCGGTGGTTTCTTAGCGCAATTAGACCAATTGTTCTCGCCTGATGGCTATTACATGGAAGGGCCTTATTATCACCGCTTCTCACTGCGTCCAATTTACTTGTTTGCAGAAGCGATTGAACGTCGTCAGCCTGATATTGGCATTTACCAGTTCAATGACTCAGTGATTAAAACCACGTCTTATGCAGTATTTAAAACCGCATTCCCAGACGGTTCTTTACCTGCATTAAACGATTCATCGAAAACGATTTCGATTAACGATGAAGGCGTGATCATGGCAACATCTGTATGTTTCCATCGTTACGAGCAAACTGAAACCTTACTCGGTATGGCGAATCATCAGCAAGATGTGTGGGTTCACTCTTCAGGACAAACCTTGTCTACGGCAGTGGCTAACGCTGACGATATCAAGCCGTTTAACTGGGGCAGTTTATTCGTTACTGATGGCCCAGAAGGCGAAAAAGGTGGCGTGAGTATTTTACGTCATCGTGATGCGAAAGATGATGACACTATGGCACTGATTTGGTTTGGCCAGCACGGCAGTGATCATCAATATCACTCGGCGCTGGATCATGGCCATTATGACGGTTTACATTTAAGTGTATTTAATCGCGGTCATGAAGTGTTAAACGACTACGGCTTTGGCCGTTGGGTTAACGTTGAGCCAAAATTTGGCGGCCGTTATATCCCAGAGAACAAATCATATTGTAAGCAGACCGTTGCGCACAACACAGTGACAGTTGACCAGAAAACCCAAAACAACTTTGATACTGCCACAGCTGAATCTAAGTTTGGCCAAAAGCACTTCTTTGTTGCGGATAACCCAGCATTGCAAGGCATGAGTGGCGTTATCAGCGATTATTACGACGGCATTACCATGCAACGTAGTGTGATATTGGCTGAGCTCGAAGAGTTTGAAAAACCATTAGTCATTGATGTTTACTTGATTGAAGCTGATGCTGAGCACCAATACGATTTGCCGGTTCATTATAGTGGTCAAATCATTAGAACTGACTTTGACTACGACGTGGAAAGCAAACTACGTCCATTAGGCAAAGACAATGGTTATGAGCACTTGTGGAATGTCGGTTCAGGTAAAGTTGAAGCAAGCGCATTAGTGACCTGGTTACATGACAGCAGCTACTACAGTTTAGTTACTAGCGCAGTTGAGCACAGTGAGGTGATTTTTGCGCGCACAGGTGCCAATGATCCTGACTTTAATATGCGTAGCGAGCCTGCGTTAATTATGCGTCAATCGGGCAAAAACCATGTGTTTGCCTCGGTACTTGAAACCCACGGTTACTTTAACGAGTCAACTGAAGCATCATTGAATGCGCGTGGCGAAGTAAAGTCAGTTAACGTGATGGGCCATGACGACATTGGTACTGTCATTCGTATTGAAACGATTAAAGGTAATGACTACTACTTTGCAATTTCAAACGAAGAAGAAGCCAAGCATGCTGAAACCCGCACCGTGAAGTTTGATTCTCACTACTACACTTGGGCAGGGGCATTTGCTCAAGTCGAGCCTACAGATGTAGAACCAGCGTAAACGGCTGTTATTTGATAGCTTTAAAGCAGCTTAAGTCACAGCTTAAAAAACAGTTTATTTAAGCAAGTTTATCTTAATTATAAATGGGAAGCAGTTGCTTCCCATTTTTATTGGGCGTATTTCAGGGTATCTAAGGTCATCATTAGGGTGCTGAGTTAAAGCGGCGGAATGGAACTATAAAAGTTGTGATAAACGCAACTTGTGATAAATAAAAATAATGATTTTAATAAAATCTAATAATTTTTATTTATTAATGGTTGAGCTTAATATTACCTCATCGAAACAGAACATGGTTTCACTAATAAAATTTGAGGTAAGTTATGAAAATGAATCACGTCGGTATTATGGTCGGTGACATGGACCAAGCGGTTGAGTTTTACACTAAAGCTTTAGATATGAAGGTTGTCATGGGCAACACTAAAGTGAAAGAAGAACGTGAAACGGCTATCGGTAGAATGTGTATCGCGGTATTTGGTGAAGGTTTTAAAGGTTTTAACATTGCTCACTTACTTACATCAGATGGCATTGGTTTTGAGCTTTTTGAAATGAAAGAGCGTCAAGAGCGTCACGAAGTAGACTTCTCACGCATTGGTATTTTCCATTTTTGTTTGCAAACTGATGATTTTCACGGTGTTATCAAACGCACTAAAGCGCTTGGCGGTAAAGTCCGTATGGACATTATGCGTTACCATCCAGAAAGTGATAACAACACTGCACAAATGGTTTATCTAGAAGACCCATTTGGAAACTTATTCGAATTATACTCGCACACGTATGAAGAAACATACGCAGCTGATTACGAGTAATACTTATACTGTAAAAAAGGGCTAACTGAGAAGTTAGCCCTTTTGTTTTATCTGTTTGTCCCGTACAGAGGTAAGCTTAAACCTAGAATTCAGATTAATAACTGAGCTTTTCAGCATCGTGATGACTAAACTCTTTGACCGCTTTTCTGGCTAAAAATCGAAATGGAAACGCTTTAATGATTTCTTCAAAAGGTTGAATTGCAAATGCCCAAAATATTGATGCATCAAAGTACAAGATAAGCAGGGCGCATAAAGGGATTGATATGAGCCACTGACCCGTAAAGTTAATCTTAAATACCGCAGTAGTATGCCCCATTGCTCTGAGCACATGCCCATGTACTGTGTTGTATCCGCGAACCAAAGGCAAAATAATATAAATTGGCGCAATAATGGCTAACGCCTGATAGGTTTCGTCTGCCATATCAGGGTATATATCGGCAATCCAAAAACTTAAAATGAAGAAAAAGCCCATGGTCATCAGTGAAATTGCCACAGCAAGATTAATGCTGATATTCACATTATCTTCTAAATCATGCAGCTTCTTTGAACCAATGGCTTGGCTGATTGAAATGGCAGAAGAGTGGGCCCAGGCTGTAATAAATTGCCCACCTGCTCGCATCCAAGGCAAGACTAAGGTGATGGCTACGTAAGCGTTAATTGATAGCTGCGAGTAAAGTAACTGATAAACACTGACACCAATAGACAGCATGGTGACATTGGCTGCAACAGGAAAAATTTCCATAAAATGTTTGCGCGCATTGATCAGTGCTTCATGAATATTCAATGCAAGCTTTAACGAGATATTATCTAACGTGGAAACGCACAGAGCGAGGTAAATAAAGCGCACGAAAATAGCCACTAAACTCCCCACAGCAGCGCCGACAACGCCAAGCTCTGGGGTGAATGCTGTGCCGTATATGAAAGCGTATGACAAAACTGCGTTAATAGGGAGTTCAATCAAATAGCCTTTAAACGCGATTTTTGTTTTGCCCAAGCTATTAAAGAGGGCAATACAAACTTGGGTTACAGCGTTAAAGAGCACCACATACTTGGCAACACTTAAGTAGCGCAGTACTTCAGCCTGTAAGGCGACATCTTGGGTAATTAGCGCGACTATAGATTCTTCAAATAACAGAAGTACAGACCAAAACAGTAATGCGACAGAGAAATTGATACTCATGCCAGACCAGCATGATTTAGTCAGTGCAAGGGCGTTTTTAGAACCAACGGCACGGCTCATAACCAGTTGCGATCCATTGGCCAATGCCATTTGAATGCCCATGATAAACGCCACAATGGTGGTGGCTATTCCCATTGCTGCCAACGGGATTTCACCCAGTGGTGATACTAATAGGGTGTCTATCATCAGCATTGACTGCATCAACAGGGCGTTTAATGCTAAAGGCCAAGCTAAGGCAATGTTATTGCGAACATATTGGTTATGAATATAGCGATTAATGAACTGCATGTTCACCTTTCATTATTATCGAGTTTGTCATTCATTCTTCCTTGAACTAGGGCTTCTGTACTTGGTACTTCAGTTTGCAGTTAACTGATAGCAACCTCACTTTTTAAGCAGAAGCCTTAGTAAATATTAAGCAGTAGGGACCTCAGAGAACCTTTGATTGTCATCGCGTAATAATTCCTGACAATAGCTGCGTGCTTGGTCGGCATCACCAGACATAATCGAGTCATAAATGCCTTTGTGTTCGTTAATACAAAAGCGGCCACCTTCAGCTGAGTGATCGATAAACAACTTAAAGATGGTGGTTAATATATTGCCGAAAGGAATATAAAACTGATTATCTGTCGATAAGTAGATCGTTTGGTGGAACAAGTGATCGTTAATGGTCCATTGCTCATAATCAAATTCTTCAGCAGCTTTAATCATATTTTGCATTAATACCGACATCTGCTTACGTTGTTCAATTGTGGCGTAGCTGGCTGCCAGTGCACAGGCTTCGGGCTCAATGGCTTTACGTAATCCTAAAAACTTACTTAAGAACACTTCAGTATTTTCAAGCCCTTGAATCCAGTCTAATAACTGTGGGTCAAGAAAATGCCAATTTGCACGCGCTCTTACCGTCGTACCCACTTTAGGACGTGACTCAATCAAGCCTTTGGCCGATAGCAATTTAGTTGATTCACGTAATGCTGTGCGGCTAACGCCGAACATTTCACATAAATCCATTTCACAAGGAAGTCTCTGCAAAGGCTCAATCTCGCCTGACAAAATTTTACGCGCAATTTGTCTAGCAACTTGCACATGGACTCGTCTGCTTGAATCTTCTACTTGTATGAACATGATCTTGCGATCCTTTTTAAAATGAAAATTGGCTCAAAATATCGATGAGATCAGAACACTTCTAAGCCACATGAGTTGTAGTGCAGTGGGTTTAATGCTCATCATAGATAGTTATAAAATGGTATTACGTATCAGCGACATTTGCCTGTTGGCTCATGGCTAAAAAGGCTGTTATGGAACGGGGTATTCGCAGAACTTGATCAGCATCAAATCATGTATATACCTTTACAATTGAATGAGTGTTTACAGTCGGAATCGCAGATTATTTGCTTATCATGTAAGCAAATAAAGGTATGCGTTTCACTCATTCTGAGACTCCTTACACTCACCATTTCCTGTTGTATTATACTACAATATACCGTGTTTTTATAAAACCTGTTTATGTTACCAATGGGTGTTAAAAGCTGTTTAGACTCACATATATGAATAAAAGATTAATTTTTATTTATTATCTTTAGCTTGTTTAAAGCTGACTAAGTTGGATGATTTCTGCTTTATATTGTCGTACAAATATTCAGAGTAAGTACTTCTAAAGACTGAATAAGCTCTAAGTTATTCAGTTAAAACAAGTTTACTTAGTTTGCCATGGTAAGAGTCAAAATATGTACAATCGAGTAAACTCAGTAACGATATGATAGTTATAAAAAAGATAAATATTTTGTCTTTTCTTTAGATGGTTTTTCACATGTTAAATTGTCATATGGGTTTGAAGACCGAATGAACTTGATTTTATTTGTATGATTTATCAAAGGCAGGCAACATGAAACTTGTTGAAAATCAGTGTTAAAGTACAGTTTTCAAGCATTCTCGTCTCATATTTATCATGTTATATTGGCGCAATTATCCCAATAACAGCGTTGTATAAGCAAATGGCGAATAGCTTCAATTCAATTTCAGGGGCTAAACGTAGTTTACATTTACACGTTGCCCGCGAAATCGCTCGTGCGATCCTTTCAGGTGAACTTGCTCAAGGCAGTATCATTCCAAGTGAAATGGTATTGTGCGAACAATTTGGTATTAGTCGAACAGCGTTAAGAGAAGCAGTGAAATTACTGACTTCAAAAGGCTTGCTACAGTCACGTCCCAAAATCGGTACACGAGTGGTTGAGAAGATTAATTGGAACTTTTTAGATCCACAATTAATTGAGTGGATGGAAGGGCTGACTGACATTAATGACTTCTGTAACCAATTTTTAGGCTTTCGCCGTGCAATTGAACCAGAAGCTTGTGCATTAGCGGCGCAAAATGCCACTGTCGAGCAGCGTAAAGAGTTGTCTTCAGTGTTTCAGAAAATGAGTGAGTTGAATTCAGCACCTGAGTTAGACATCGAAGCATGGATTGACATTGATATTCAATTCCATCGGATTATTTTCTTCTCTACTGGTAATGACTTTTACCTGCCTTTTGGCAATATTCTCACCACCATGTTTGAGCACTTTATTGCTTATTCATCTGAAGAAGGTGGCACCTGTTTTAATGAGCATAGGTTGATTTATGAAGCCATTATGATTGGTGATTCAACCAAAGCTCGCGAAACATCTCGAGAGCATTTACAGTCAATCAATCACCGAATTAAAGAGTAAGTTAGCTCGTTAATCGGACATAAAAAAACGCAGACCTAGGTCTGCGTTTTTTGTTGGGTTAGACAACAGGTTATTAGTCTATTGTCTTAATGCCATTATTGGTTTTACTTAGCTTCTGCTTCTTCCGCAGCGGCCGCATCTTCAATGCTGCTATCAACGGCATTAACTAGCAGTAAACCAACCGAGAGGACAATCACACCACATAATACAAATATCATGCGAGACCAGAAAGGATTCGGTAGAAGGAACATTGCCATGACAAAGATACCTGCTACAGCGATTAATGTACCTAACATGCGACGTTGCTTGTTATCCAGTTGCTTTTGAGCGTTGCCTTCAGAAACCAGTGGTGTAGCAAGGTTTTCAAAGAACTTATCAACATTCTTTTGACGTTCTTCTGTCAAAGGTTTGTAGAATAAAGTTGAAGCGACAAAGAAACCAGCGGTGAAGACCACGTGTGCCATCAGACCAATCGCAACCGTAATTTCAGACCATTCACGTCCAGTTAACGCTTGTTCTAGACCTAAAGCGTTCTCAACCATTTCAGCAGTAATCACAAAGCCAACAATATAAGAAACAAAGCCACCGACCACTAAGGTTCCCCATGCAGCCCAGTCAGGCGTCTTCTTAATGAAGAATCCACAGAATGCTGGAATAGTCATTGGGAAGCCAATTAAGGCACCAACGTACATCATGGTATCGAATAAGCTCAACCCTTTAAGTGAGTTAATAAATAACGATACTAAGATAATGGCAATACCGAAGAAGGTTGAAGTCAGTTTAGACACTAACATCAATTCTTTTTCGCTAGCATGTGGACGAACGACTGGCTCGTAGAAGTTCTTAACGAAAATACCAGAGTTACGGTTCAGACCTGAATCCATAGAGGACATAGTTGCGGCAAACATTGCGGCAATCAATAGTCCAACCATGCCCACAGGCATATATTCCTGTACGAAGTATAGGTATGCAAAGTCAGCCGCTTTACTACCCGCCTCAGGGTAAATCGCTGCTAAATCAACACCAGAACCCGCTAAGTACCAGCTAGGTAGGAACCAAATAACAGGGCCAATACTCATTAATACACAGGCCAGTAATGCGGCTTTACGTGCATTCTTTGAATCTTTAGCTGCTAAGTAACGGTAAGAGTTCAACATGTTGTTGGTAATACTGAACTGCTTTAAGAAAATGAATACTGCCCATACTGCGAAGATACTTAAGTAGTTAAGATCGCCACCAGCAATAAATGAATCCGTTGGGAAGTTTTCAATAATGTTAGTGATACCACCGCCGTGTACGTAAGCCATTACCGCACAGGTAATCGTTACAGCCATGATAATAACCATTTGCATAAAGTCAGATGCAATAACCGCCCATGAACCACCGGTAACTGACATAACCAATACAACAAGACCAGTCAAAATAATGGTTGTGGTCATGTCAAAGCCGAAGATACCTGATGCAATAATGGCGAGACCATTTAACCAGATACCCGCAGTGATTACGCTGTTTGGCATACCAGTCCAGGTAAATACTTGCTCATTGGCGTTACCAAAGCGCATACGGATTGCTTCAATTACCGTGACAACACGTAGTTGACGGAATTTAGGCGCGAAGTAGACGTAATTCATTAAATAACCAAAGGCGTTGGCTAAGAAAAGAATGGCGACACTAAAGCCGTCTGTGTATGCCTTACCAGCGGCGCCAGTAAAGGTCCATGCGCTGAATTGGGTCATAAAGGCAGTCGCCCCAACCATCCACCACAACATACTTCCGCCCCCACGGAAATAGTCACTTGTATTACTTGTAAATGTTCGGAACATCCAGCCTATTGCAATTAAGAATAGAAAATAGATGCCTACAATGAGTGTATTTAGCTCCATTTTTATAACCTTTTCTAAGAGTAAATCTATGGGAACCAACATCAGCAATAATGCTGAAAAAAAGCCTTAATTACTCAGTAATCAGACTGACCTTATTAAAAGTGCAAACTTTAAAACTTCAAACATTCTTATTTCATCAACAATTTAGCATCCTGAGTAGTGGATGCATTTGCTAAAGCACATATCGTAGCTGCAATAACCTAAAATCTATTTGTCACACTGACTTATTAAAATGGGTCGCTAACCTCGTTGTTACCTTGACCGCAGTTATTCTTTTTAGGGTGGTAACTTCATTGCGGGTCGAAGACTGCACGCCCCAAATATTCTTAGGTGCTGGCTTTTCGAACTCGCTGTATGAAAACGATAAATGGGAGTGTATTAACCTTTGCCTCTTAGACAAAGTCGATACAGTGAAACCATTTCCCAATAAATCAATAAAATGATACTAACATAATACAATATCAATTGTGAGACGCACATCAAATTTCGTTATAGAAATTATTGCCAATAATTAATTGTGTTTTTAAGTTGTTGTTTTTGCTGTGGTATATTTATTTGGTTACATAAAGATAGTAATTTTACATGACCTGTATCACTGAATAACTTTTGTCTTATGCTATATTTGTATTACTTAATAGCTGGAGGAAGTAAATGAAAGTCCCAAAATCTTTGTGCGCAGCCGCTTTAATGAGTGTATTTGTAACGAGTCCTGTATTGGCGGCAAATTTTGTTTTTTTAGATGAAGCCACATTGGCAGCTAATCGTGCTTTGTTACATTCAGAAAATGCACCTAAATCAATGCAGCGCAGTTACCAGCAACTACTTGAAGAAGCAGATATCGGCAAAAAGGCAGGTATTTTCAGTGTAGCCCATAAAGGCTTCACACCTCCTAGTGGCGATAAAAATGATTATATGAGCATTAGTCCTTATTGGTGGCCAGATGAATCTAAAGCTGACGGCCTACCTTGGATACGCTTTGATGGGAAAACTAATCCAGCGTCTAAATCTGATGAAACGGACTCAGTAAGAATTGGCACTTTTACTCGTACAGTGCGGGCATTAGCATTAGGTTATTACTTTAGTGAAGATGAAGCCTACGCCAATAAAGCGATTGAATTAGTTCGTGCTTGGTATATAGATGAAGACACACGTATGAATCCCAATGTGAATTTTGGTCAAGGTGTACCAGGAGTGGCAGACGGACGTCGCAGTGGTTTGATCGATACTCGTACCTTGGTTGAACGTAATTTAGATGCGATAGCTATTTTATCTCAGTCACCCTCGTGGACAGATAAAGACGAGCAGGGGATAGAGCAATGGTACAGCGATTACCTTGATTGGTTAATAGAAGACGATTTAAGTGGTGGCCCTAAAGGCGAGGCTTACGCACCTAATAACCACGGCACTTGGTATGATTATCAAATGGCTGGCATTGCATACTTCTTAGGTAATACACATTTAACTAAGCAAATGGTTCAAAAAGGTAAAGTTCGTGTTGATACCCAGTTTGCTGAAGATGGCTCGCAGCCACATGAAGCGCAAAGAACTCGTTCTTATCATTACCATTACTTCAGCTTAGATCCGTTAGTAGGCATTGCTCAACTTGGTGATAAGGTTGATGTTGACTTGTGGCACTATGAAAATGATCAAGGCGTGTCTTTATCAAAAGGCATCGAGTTTATGGTGAATTACAATGATCCTAAAGCCAGTTGGCCTTTTCCTGAAAAAGACAGCCGCAGAATTGCCCGTATGTCACCTATTTACCTAAAAGCAGGTCAAGCGTTGAATAACGAGCAATGGATTAACTTGGCGAAAGACACTGACTTTAGTAATTACAGCGTGAGTAAAAACTTAGCTGAGGTATGGGCACAGCGTGAGATTGAACTGCTGTATCGTTCAAACTAACTGATTCTGACTGCTTAAAATGAAAAGCGAATACTGATATAGGTATTCGCTTTTTAGTTTCAGGGGCTTTTTATTACAAGAATTGATCGCACAGAGTTGATTATAAAGAATTGTTAACCCATTAATGAATTATTGTGGGTTCATATTAACGTGTGATAAATCACAATAAAGTCTGATCATTTTTAATATAGATTTATATTTGTGGCATTTTTGCAGGCAGAACCTGGGGAGGAGTAATACATTTCTGTCCTAAGATTTGTTAGCAGCTTTCGTTAGCTAATGATTTATTTATTTGGATAAAAATCTAAATCAAAGTCGTGGCGCTTCGCCCACACCAGACTAAAAAGGAGTGAACTGCGACTCCCTCTTAGAACACCCCGCAGCTCCGGCGAAATTTAAACAGCAAAATTTCCAACGGAGAATCACCCAGCTTTAAACTTCATTTT